>DASSFG010000868.1:0-5981 GCA_035694685.1 Pirellulales bacterium | reverse complement strand
CCACCACGTCGCCGGCCGTCGCTTCTTCAACCTCTACCCGGCCCAGCTTGGCAAACACATAGAGCTGACTCACCTTCTCGGCCGTTTCCACGTCGCCGGCCTGCAGCAGGGCCACCCGCTGGCCTCGGGCAATGCGGCCCGACGAAATACGACCGATGGCGATGCGGCCCACGTATTCCGACCAATCGAGCGTGGTCACCAGAAGCTGCAGCGGCGCGTCGGCGTCGATCTCCGGCCCCGGCACTGATTCGAGCACCAGATCCAAGAGCGGCTTCATCGAATCGCCCCGCTCGTTGAAGTCGTGCGTGGCGTAGCCTTCGCGCGAGCTGGAGAAAATGTACGGAAAGTCGCCCAAAGCATCGTCGGCACCCAGCTCGACGAACAGCTCGAACGTCTCGTTCAGCACTTCATTCGGTCGGGCGTCGGAACGGTCGATCTTGTTGATCACCACCACCGGCTTAAGGCCGAATTCCAGCGCCTTGGAAAGCACGAACCGCGTCTGCGGCATGGGCCCTTCGGCCGCATCGACGAGCACCAGCGCCCCGTCGGCCATGCGCAGCACGCGTTCGACTTCGCCGCCGAAGTCGGCGTGGCCCGGTGTGTCGATCAAATTGATCTTCACCCCGCGGTAGGGAATGGCGATGTTTTTGGCCAGAATGGTGATGCCGCGTTCGCGTTCCAGGTCGTTCGAATCGAGAATCTGCTCGCCCACGAGCTGGCTGGCGCGGAACTCACCGCTCTGCCGCAGCAGACAGTCTACGAGCGTGGTCTTGCCATGATCGACATGGGCAATGATGGCAATATTGCGGATATCGGTGCGACGCCCGAGACAAACGGTATTTGACATGCTTCTCAAAATAGGCTCTTACTTCGCGGCGGA
Organism: Pirellulales bacterium; assembly: GCA_035694685.1. Lineage (GTDB taxonomy): Bacteria > Planctomycetota > Planctomycetia > Pirellulales > JAICIG01 > DASSFG01. The sequence continues at coordinate 5,101 of DASSFG010000868.1, read as the reverse complement.
GGCGCCGTGGTTGCGAAGAATGGTTAGGTTGGATCGCCGTGCCCCGAGTGTGTAGTAAACGCTGCCCAGCAAAGGGTTAAGGGCAGGCGAATATCAAACCGCGTGCAAAGCCCAGTCCCGACGCGGCGGCGATCGACTCTTTGTTCCGGCGGCCCCTTGGACGGCAGTTCCTCGTAGCTTGGGCGGGCCTAGACATTCTAGGCGAGACACCCCCTTGAAGAGAATGGCAGTCGCACGAGATTTTTATGAGCCATTTGAGGAAAGCGGCAGAAAAGCACGGATCTCCTGTCGCGGCCGTTGGCCGCAACCAAATAATCAGCCATTTAGCCGGCCGCTAATGCAAATGCAAAACGAAAAATGCAAAACGAAAAATCGCGCAAGCGGATGCGTCATCGTGCGGCCGCTGCCATCTCCTTGCCATTTTCCGTTTTGCGTTTTGCATTTTGACTTTGATATACTAGCGACGCTTTCCACTCTGCCAAGGAGATATCGCTATGCACAATCGCCGTGCGTCGCACGACATCCACCACGTTCAGGGGTCGGCCGTGCAGCCGCTGGCCCCATCGCCGAGTGATTTGATCCGCGTGGGTTCGCGCCGCTGGTTTTTGCAGACCGGGTTGACCGGGGTGGGCGGCATTTCGTTGGCCGAAATGATGCGTCGCTCGGCGGCGGCTGAAAGGCCGCTGGAGCAGCGCGCAGTCATCGTGTTCTGGCTTTCGGGCGGCCCGAGTCACATCGACATGTGGGATCCCAAGCCGCTCGCTCCCAGCGAGATCCGCGGTCCGTATCAAACCATCGGCACGAAAGTGCCGGGCATCGAAATCTCCGAGCACCTGCCGCTGCAAGCGAGCATCATGGATAAGCTGACCGTCATCCGGTCAGTCGATTGCTCGGCGAGCAACCATACTCCGATCACGATGCAGGCCGGCAACGCACTCGCCCGGCGCACCGACGATGGAAACGATGGCGGCGGTTACCCCTCGATGGGCTCGGTGGCGGCCAAATTCCGCGGTGCCAACGTGCCCGACCTGCCGGCCTTTGTCGGCCTGGCCGATTCCTGGCAGGCCGACGTGTGGGGTGCCGGCCAAATGGGACAAGACTATGCACCAATGAAAGGCGGCGAGCTAGGCGGACGGCTTGCACTCGTCGAGGGAATGAACGTAGCCCGGCTGGAAGACCGTGCCCGGCTACGGCAGGAGTTCGACCGGCTCGAGCGCAGCGTCGACCGCGTGGCAAACATGCACGCCCTCGATCGCTATCACCAGACGGCCTTCGACATGTTGCGTTCTCCCCGAGTGAAAGACGCCTTCGACCTGACGAAAGAGCCGGACGCCGTGCGCGACGGATACGGCCGCATCAGCGTGGGCGAGAAGGCCCTACTGGCCAGGCGGCTGGTCGAGGCGGGCGTGACTTACGTGCTCGTCAGCGGACGCTGGGGTTACTTCGACCATCACGGCGACAACGTGCCTCCCTGGGGCGGCATTGTGAAGGGCCTCACACCGATTCTGCCGACCATCGACCGCGCACTTCACGCGCTGATTACCGACCTGGAAGCCCGCGGCCTGCTCGACTCGACGCTGGTCTTGATGCTGGGCGAGTTCGGCCGCACGCCGATAATGACGGCCGACGGCGGGCGAGGGCATTGGACCAACTGCATGTCGATGTTGGCCGCAGGCGGCGGACTGTCTCACGGCCAGGTGATCGGCCGCACCGATCGCAAAGGCTACGATATTCAAGACGGCCGCGTGCGACCTGCCGATCTGGCAGCAACCGTCTTCCGCCATCTGCGCATCGACCTCGACTCCCACTGGATCAACCCGCAAGGCCGCCCCATTCCCATCATCACCGAAGGCGGCCGTCCCATCCCCGGCCTTAGTTAACCGGAGCGGCTTGGTCCAGAGCGAATTTGCCTAACGCATTGGCCTGCCAGCTCCTGTCATTTTGCGTTTTGCATTTTTCATTTTGCATTTTGCATTGACGTGGAGCCGCTGGCCGGGCACCAACGGGATCCCTGATTGTGCCGCAGAAGATGCGGCCTTTAATCTGTGAGCGGGCGAAAGCCAAGCAATGCCGCGCATTGCCACACGGCGGCAAGAGAGTGACAAAAAAATTATTGACAGAAAAATGGCGAGACGCCGGTTCTCCCATTGGTTTGCCGCCCAAGAAGATTTTTCTGTCACCGATTTTTCCGTTTCTTTTTGGTCCGTCAAAAATCGGCGCGGAAAGTTAGCGTAAATCACGCCCGCCGTTGACGTCGAGCGTTGCGCCATACATGAAGCCGGCGGCGGGGCTGGCCAGAAAGACGATCGAACGGGCAATCTCCTCGGGCAGCGCCATACGCTGAGCAAGCAGTTTTTCCTGGAGATAGTCGCTCGGTTGGCTACCGATGGCCTGCAAGCCCATTTCTGTTTGTGCCAGGCCCGGCGCCACGCAGTTCACGCGGATGCGCGGCGCCAGCGCTCGGGCGGCGCTTTTCGTCAGGCTGACGATGCCGCCCTTCGCCGCCGCATAGTGGGCGTGATGCGCAGCGCCCGTGTGGGCCGCCACGCTGGCGACCGTGACGATCGAACCGCTGTCGCGCAACAGCGGCGCAACCGCACGCAACACGTAGAACGTGCCGTTCAGGTTGACGCGGATGACATCGTCCCAGTCCAGCGGCGAAACTTCCAGCAGCGGTGCAATGGCATTCGTGCCGGCACAAAGCACGGCGGCGTCCAGTTCCGGCACGGACGATTTCAGCTCTTTGATGGCCGCGGAAACGGCGTCGCAATCGCCGGTATCCATCGCGACCAACCACGATTGCCGCCCGCAGCGCTCTATGGCTTGTGCAGTTTGCTCGGCCCCGGAGCGGTTCCGATGGTAGCAAACGATGACGTCGGCGCCCTCCTGCGCGAACAGCCGGGCAGTCGCCGCGCCAATGCCGCTCGACGCGCCGGTAACGAAAGCGATTTTGCCCTTCAGTCCCAGGTCCATATTTTATTCGTAGCGGCCGTTGCCGCCCTGCGGCAATGGCAATCGCATTCGTTTCCAGCGATAATGCGGCGTTGCACCTGGCGCCCGCGCCAGTCGTGCTACGCTTTCAAAACATCGCTTCATCATGCCTCTTGAACCTCCGTCTGTAAACGAACCGCCGCTCGCCGACGCCCCCGCGCTTCCGCCGGGCCGTCCGTGGATTGCGTGGGGGGTGATTGTGGCGGTGGCGGTCTGGATTATCTGGCACCACTCCCAAGAAGATCCGCCGGCGAAAAAAGCCGCCGAACAGCGGCTCTTTGGCCCCATTGCCGATTGGCAGGCCCGCTATCTTGTCGGTGCAGCAAAACTCTTTCCGGAGAAAGAAGGCCGACAGTTTGCCACCGCCGCGCCGGTTGACAACGGACCAATCGAGCAAAGACTTCGCGCAGTCGTGGTGGTTGGCGAAATCAGCGGCCCTCAGGAGGCCACAGAAAAGTTAACCATGGTCGAAAAGGCGTTGGACGACGTCAAGGCGCGCGAGACGGCCTCTACGCTCCGGCGCGTGTACGGCGATCTGGCCGACGGCAAGCCGGCGCTGCCTTCCCTCGACCCTGCCGACCGGAAGCGGCTCGTCGATCGCCTCGGCTGGAGCGGCAATCTGGCGCTGCACCCAGCCAACGGCCCCGATGAGACAGGCCGCAAAGCACTGCTGGGGGAGGCTAAAGCGACGTTCGCCAAGTCCGTGGCCCTGTTCGGGGCGATCGGTGTGTTAGGGCTGGGCGGTCTAGGAGCACTTCTGAGCATCGTTGTCTTGTTGCTGGTGCGCCCCCAATCACGCCGCCTGGCATCGCCCACTCAGCACGGCGGCGTCTATGCCGAGACTTTCGCCGTGTGGATGGTGCTCTATCTCGGGCTGAGCTTTGCCGCCGGTTACTTACCGGTCGGGCAAAACCGGCTCTTGCTCACGGCGGCGGTTATGTTGGCAAGTCTGGCAGCACTGGGCTGGCCCGTTTTGCGCGGCATCCCTTGGCAGGTGGTCCGTGACGAAATGGGCCTGTATCTGGGCCGCTGGCCGCTCGTCGAATTGGCGTTGGGACCGATGGCTTATCTGGCGGCCCTTCCGCTGCTCGTCATCGGCGTGATTGTGATCGCCGTCCTGCTGGCAATCCAACGGGCAATCGTCGGTGATACAGGCACGGCGTTCGATCAGAACCTGCCGTCGCATCCCATCGTGGGCTGGCTGCTAGGCGGCGATTGGTGGCAAAAGGCGCAGGTGATTTTTCTGGCCAGCGTGATGGCGCCCTTGATGGAAGAGACGATGTTTCGCGGAGCGTTGTACCGGCACTTGCGCGACGTCACCCACCGCTTTGTCTTTGCGACCAGCGTGTTGACGAGCGGGCTGGGCGTGAGCTTCTTGTTTGCGGTCATTCATCCGCAGGGCTGGATTGCGGTGCCCGTCTTAATGGCGTTGGCGCTCGCCTTTGCCTTGATTCGCGAATGGCGCGGCACGCTGCTGGCCGCCATGCTGGCGCACGGCATCAACAACCTCGTGGTAACGTGCGTGTTGATTTCGATCTGAACTAAAGCTCGCCGCGTGCTTGCCGAATTACGACGGCACCCTCGCGACGCAACTCACGGACCGTGCCAGTAGTAACCTAAGGTTGCGTTGCTGGCACGACATTGCGAACGCTGTAGGGTGGGACAAGCGAGTGGAACAAGCGCCGGCCCACCAATCAACCAGCGAGTTTTTGTGGTGGGCCGGCGAAGCGCAAGCTCGCTTGTCCCACCCTGGCCTCCGCGAGATCCACGTCATCGACGCTCGTGGGCTTATGCGTCTTCTGTTCCGGCGAAGGATGTCCTAGCCGCGTAGTGGCGAAAGGCTGTAGCTTGGGGCGCCAGCCCCAGGATTCCCGTTCACGCACAGCGCGAAAAGCCCCGTCAGGGGCGAAAGGATCCCGACCGTCAAACCCCTGCCGCCCCTGACGGGGCTGAAACGGCGCGTTCTTGATCCGAAGTCCTGGGGCTTGCGCCCCAGGCTAAAACATGCCGCCGCCACGCGGCTATAACAAACCGCGCGCGGAACAAAACCCGCATCAGCGCATTCACACCGAAAGCCTCCATTTCGCGCATGCCTGTCCCACCCTCCACG
>DASSFG010000867.1:0-2554 GCA_035694685.1 Pirellulales bacterium | reverse complement strand
GTAAAGTCGCGCGGGTTGTCGGTGAAGTCGGGCCAGGCCAGCGAAAGTTGCTGGATTTGGATGGGTAGCCAACTCGGCCATTGGATGTCGCCCGATACCGTGCTGCTCGACGACTTGTCCACGGAGAACGAAACGCCAAAGTCCTTGTGGGCCACGAAGTGGCCGCTCGTGTCGATGCCAAAATTCTGAGCCGAACCGCTGATCGAGAGCGGGCCCGCATCGAGCGTGGCCGAGAGCGAGCCGAAGTCGGCAATGTCGCCCGTGGTGGCGCTGGGGTTGAATTCGATGTCGGTAGCGTCCAGCTCTAGAAACGTGCCGATACCGATCGTCACCGTGCCGGCCTTGAATGCGAAGTCGCCGACGTTGTTGGAGAAAAGGTCGACCGATCCGCTGATGGTCGTGGCTGAGGCGTTGAACGCGGCGCCAAGATCGAGTGCCGCCGAATCGGCCGAGATGCCGAAGGTGCTATCGTTGAAGGTATTCGTCGTTTCGTCGAACACGCCAAAACTGGCGCCGTGCGAGAAACTGAAACCAAAGTTCGTGAGTGAGAATTGCAGGTGGGTGAACGTGAAGACGCTGCCGAGATTGACTGTACCGGTGGCCCCGAGGGTAGCGTCGTCGAACGAGAAACCGTCGCTGGTGATCGACAGGCCGTCGATGCTTCCGCCAACGCCGTCCAAACGCGGCGAGCTGGCCGTGGCCGAGCCGACGGTGATGGCGAAAGGACTGAGCTGGAACGTCAGGTTGGTAGCGTCGATTTTCAATACGTCGCTGATACCGAGGTCGACGTCGCTGGCTTGAATCGACTGGCTGCCGATCGCGTAGTCGTAGTTGGTGCTGAAGCCTACAACGGAGGCCGTGAACTGGGTCTGGTCGGGGAAGAGATTGACCTTGTCGCTTGACGCCTGGATCGAGCCGGTTTTGGTGACGTCGCCCGTGCTTGTGTCGACGGTGAATCCGAGGTTTTGGCTGATCGTCAACTGCGGCGTGCTAATCCCCAGCACCTGGTCGAGCATGAAGGGCGGGTTTATCTGGCCCTGGAGTTCGTGGCGGGCGGTTCTCTCCAGGCGAATCTGACCGGCAAGCCGCAACAGCCGCAACAAGCCGCCGAGCTAATTGAACTGGTGGCGCGCGGCGTGCACCACGCTCACCAGAACGGTATTGTTCACCGCGATTTGAAGCCAGCCAACATCTTGCTCGCGCACGGCGCTCAGGCATCTGAGACTCAGGCCGCGAACCATGGCGCGGGAACAACCTCTTACGGACTGCCCAAGATCGCCGACTTCGGCATTGCAAAGTGGATCGCCGAAGACTCAGGTCACACGGAACACGGCGACGTGCTCGGCACCGCGACGTACATGGCGCCCGAACAGGCCGCCGGCAACCTTCAGCAAATCGGCCCGGCTACCGACATCTATAGTGTCGGCGTTGTGCTCTACGAATTGCTCACAGGACGAGTGCCGCTGCAAGGCATCACCACACTTGAAACGCTGGCCCTGGCCCGTGGCGAAGAACCCGTTGCGCCGCGGAAATTGCAGCCACATATTCCCCGCGACCTGGAGACGATTTGCCTCAAGTGCCTGGAGAAGGAACCCAGCGCTCGTTATGCGACCGCCGCCGATCTGGCCAACGACTTGCGCCGCTTTTTGAACCACGAGCCGATCCATGCCCGGCCGGTGACCTTCTGGGAGCGCGGCTTGAAGTGGGCCCGCCGTCGGCCCGCCGTAGCGGCACTTTCCTTGGCATTGCTGCTGGTCGGCGTTTCAGGCGTGGCGGCTGTGACCTGGCAATGGCGACAAGCGGAGCATCTCGCCGCTGAAGAGGCCGTACTGCGTAGTCGGGCGGAAGAGAATGAACGCCGGATTGAAAGCCTGTCGGCCAGCATGATGCTCGACCGTGCTGCCATGCTCTGCGAGTCGGGCGAGGTTCGCCGCGGGCTGCTGTGGATGGTCGACGCGCTCGACTCCAGCCGTCGCGCCGACGATCAAGCCTTGGAGCACCGCAGTTGCCTTCAGCGGCGATGGTACCACAGCCGTTACCGCGATCGCGGCGGGCGACCGGCCAGCCTGCGCGCGCCTGTGGCGCCTTCCGCCCGAGAAAGCCTTCGGCCGGCCGTTCGTGCTACCGGGCGAGCTTGCCAGCCTCGCGTTTAGCCGCAAAGCCGACAGCATGGTGGCCGGCACCCGCAGCGGCTCCTTTAGACGCTGGGATCTTCAAGGCGAAGTGTTGAGCGATCGGCCGCAGCCGCAAAATGACGTCGCCGCCGACCCCGCTCCTCGTCAACCCGGCGCAGATCACGATTTCAATACGGCGAGCCAGCCTTCCATCGAGTCGCCCGACAAATCGTATGTTCTGGAAATCGACGCAGATCGACACGCGCGACTACACGACGCGGCGACTGGCAAGACAGTTGGGCCTGCGTTGGGCGGTAATCATGCTTGCTGTCTGGCTTTCAGCCCGGACAATGCCCGTATGGCTACCGCCTGCTACGACGGCAAGATCGATCTTTGGGAAGTATGGTGGCCGATCGAAGGTTTGCCCGAGCGCGTGCGTT
>DASSFG010000866.1:0-19243 GCA_035694685.1 Pirellulales bacterium | reverse complement strand
CTTGCTGCGGCGTTCCGCCGCGGTTGCTTTTGGCTACCCATGCTTCCCCAAGGCCGTTGTTCGTTTGGCCATCCCGCCACCGTAGCGAGAGACCATGACAACCCGAGGCTTTCCCCCGCTACGGTGGCGGGATGGCCTTTGTGAACGACCTTGGTCCGCGGCACGAAGTCAGTCGGTCGGCCGCTCCATTTTATCCGGAGGATGGCCTTCCCCGGCCGTCCACAAACAAAAGCCCGAAGAGCATCATGGGACTTTTCAACTGGCTGATTCGTATTCTTACCGGGACGTCCAACGAGCCGCCGCGCGCCGGTCGGCCCGATCGCACGACGGCTGCACCGAACACGATTGTGCGGACTTTCGACGTCAACGACCTGAATCGTCCGACGACTCCCGGCGTGGTCAGTCAATCGACGTGGCAACCGCCGCCGAGCGCGCCAGCTCCGGCGCCGTCGGTCGCGCCCGGGCGGCCAAGCCAGACATCCTGGCAACGCCCGCAGGAAAAGCCGCCCGTGACGCTGGCCGGTCTCGATGCCTCGCAGTTCGCGCCGCTTTCCGGGGACGAGGTCAAAAAGCAGGCCCGCGGCCTCGGCTCGCGCTGGGGCAATCCGTGGTTTGGCCGCCGAGACCTGATTCCTCCGGCCAGCGATCCGCGCACGGAGTTGATCGACCGGGCGATGGTGGCCCATGGCCTGCTCACGCCGGAAGACCTCGTCGAAATCCACCGCGTCGGCGACGAGATGGAGCGCATCCGCCCCGACCTGGCACAGGCGAGCGTCATCGCGGCCGCTGAGGTTGCCCGCAGCCGCGAAGAACGCGAGGCCCTCAAGCAGCGCAAGAAGGCCGAGGCGGCCGAACGAAAGCGCCGCCGGGTTGAAGAGGTCGCCCGCCGCCGCGCCGCCGACATCATTTTTCTCGGCCGCGGCGTATCGCGCGGCCTGGCCGACCGCCGGGCAAATGTGAAAAAGCTTCAGCAGGCCGGTTTGCCCGTGCTCGCCTCGCCCGCCGACGTCGCTCAGGCCCTTTCGCTGACCATCCCGCGGCTGCGGTGGCTGGCGTTTCATAGCCAGGCACCCACGCGGACGCATTACATTCGTTTCACGGTCCCTAAGAAGAACGGGGGCGTCCGCGAGCTAACGGCTCCCCATCGAGATCTCGCCCGGGCGCAGCAGTGGGTGCTGCAAAACATACTGGCGAAGGTGCCGGTCCACGAGCTGGCGCAGGGATTTGTGAGCGGACGAAGCACCGTAACGAACGCCACCCGGCACGTCGGCCGAGCGGTGGTGATCAACGTCGACCTCAAGGACTTTTTTCCCAGCATCACTTTCCCGCGCGTGAAGGGCGTCTTTCAGGAGCTTGGCTATTCGCCGGCCGCGGCCACGGTGCTGGCGCTATTGGCCACCGAATCGCCGCGGCGGACGGTCGAGTACGCTGGCCTGACGTACCATGCCGCCACGGGACCGCGGGCCCTGCCCCAAGGCGCGTGCACCAGTCCGGCGCTGAGCAATCTCGTGGCCCGGCGGCTCGACGCTCGACTGTCGGGCATCGCCGCACGGCTCGGCTGGACGTATTCCCGCTACGCCGACGACCTGACGTTCTCCGCACCCGCTGAAGCCGCGCACCTCGCCGGCTATCTGCTGGCACGAATCCGGCACATTGCCGCCGACGAAGGTTTTACGGTGAACGAAAGCAAGACCCGTGTGCAGCGGCAAAACGCCTCGCAGCGCGTCACGGGCATTGTGGTGAACCGCCGTTCCGGCGTGCCCCGCCGCCACGTTCGCCGCATTCGCGCCATTCTGCACCGCGCCAAACGCGAAGGGCTGGCTGCTCAAAATCGTGCAGGGCGGCCGAATTTCGACGCTTGGCTCCGCGGGATGATCGCCTACATCGAGATGGTGAATCCCGACCAGGCCCGGCCGCTGAAGGCCGCCTACGAAGCGCTCCAACCACATTGAGCGGCGGCCTACCGCCGGCGGAACATTGGCTCGTCCCGTAACGGATTCGCCACGCGCGAGTCGCTCGCCATCCCGGGCTTGATTTGGCGGCCGGCCACGCTCGCAGTATGATGGGGGACGTATGCTTCTGGTGAGAGATAAACCATGACCTCCATCACGATCCAGTTGACAGGGCCAGTTGCCGACAAGCTCAGGCATCTCAGTGAAACGGAGTGCCGTAGCGAGGCAGACATTGTCAGCGACGCGCTGGAAGTCTACGCGCCAGCCAAGCGAAAGCTGCCGACCGGAGCCGGCAATTATCGCAGCGGGCAGCCCGACGTGGCTCAGAATGACGAAGAAATCCTGCGCGATGCGGTCAACGAGCGGCGATGGCCCTGATCTGCGACACCAGCGGTGTACTGGCTCTTTATGACGCCAGCAACGACGATCATGCCGCGACCGCGGCGGTGGTCGAAGCGGAAGCCGGTGACCTTCTCGTCCCGGTTGTGCTCTTGGCTGAAATCGACTATTTGCTTCACAACCGGCTCGGAGCCGACGCCGCCCGTGACTTCGTTCGCGCGATCGAGCGCGAAGAGTTCAAGGTCGTGCCGTTCGAGAAGACCGATATCATCCGCTCTGCCGAGCTACTCGATCAATACCACGACCTCGAAATCGGTCTGGCCGACGCCACGGTGGTGGCGACGGCGGAACGTTTCAACATCTTTCGGCTTCTGTCGTTCGACCACCGCCATTTTCGCGCCATCGTGCCGCGTAACACAACCCATTTTATTCTTTTGCCCGCCGATGCCGACAGCATACGGGAATGACCGCGGTAGAATTAGCAAATGGAAACGATCAAAAACCTCAGCGACGTTGCCCCCCAAGACTTGTTGGCCTTCGGAACGCTTAATCGGTTCGCCGCTCGATCCCTCGCGGCACCAAGCGGTGATCGTGCGCGTTTTGCCGGTGCCTTCATCGACGGCCGAGTCGCCGGCGACTGGAACACTGCCGGAATGGTGCAACGTGCTGGATGGCTTTTCCAACGAGGACCTTGAGGAGTTCGACGCCATTTTGGCAGACCGCCCAAAGCTGTCGCATTAAGGTGAGCCGTGGTGCCCAGCCTTCTCGACACGAATACGGTGTCGGACATCATCCGCCCGCCGGCCAAGCGAAATCCATTCGTCACCGTTCACGCTTCCGCGTATTTGCAGGCACACGGTCGAGCATGCCTACCCGCCCAGGCAAGCATCTAACCGCCGCATCGGCAAAATATCTGCGTCATTTGCCTCTGGCTCATCCTTCCAAAAAATCGGGGCGATGCCAAGCGTCTCTTGCTCTTGGATCAGACAGGTCAGGTTGTGGCACAGGAACCTTGCACAAGACCTCATTCGTCATGGCCGTATCGGTCTTGCCCATCACCGCATCGCCGAACTTTCGCTTTACCGCTGAGAACGTCCTTTCGACGTTCGACCGCTTGTGGTAGTGAGTCATATACTTCTCTTGCTCGAATTTGAAGTTGTGGAATGCGTTTTCAAACTCGCCACCGATGGCAGCCGCGATGCGACATGCGTGTCGCATTCGATGATGCATCATGCGATTGCGACCGCTGTTGGTGGCCGCTTAACGACGAATGCCGGGCACGCCAGCCTGGCCTGCGCAAATGATCGTGTTGCTGCTGGAGGACGACTTGCCAGTCGGTGCGAGATTTGTTCCGCTCCGCCACCGCCGGCTTCATGCCGGTGGAGCGGTGATTGACCGCTAGAAGCGGACTTCGTGGCAAACTCCCGCCCTCTTTTTCGCGTTGCGTGCGCTGCCTCCGGCGGCGGACGCAACGCGAAAAAGAGGAGGAGGGACGAGGTTGTCGTGGAAAGGCGATCTAGCGGTCAATCATCGCTCGACCGGGATAAACCCGGCTCGGGGCGGAACAAAACTAGCATCAACGGCAGCCGGTGCGGTAACTGATTTCGCGCAGGCCAATCCCAGCCTATCCACCCCGCAGCATCGCGGAAAGGTTCTCCGGCTTCGGCAGCTTCAACTCGGCGATGGCGGTGCTCAAGAGCTTGCCTTGCGTGTCGATGCGCAGCGATTGGCTGGCGCCGCCCGCCAGCACGTCGTAAAGCACGAAGTTCAAGGCGTGAATCTTGGGCAACTCGTATCGCACGACCCGAGTCGGCTGAAGTCCGGCGAAGTATTCAGCCAACCGTTCCGCGGTCAGGTTTTGCTGGAGAAAGTCGTAGCCGGCGGTCGTATACGCGATCACGCCAATATTGGCGTGGTTACCTTTGTCTCCGCTGCGCGCGTGAGCGATTTGACTCAGCTCGATGGTGGCCGATGACGTCATGTCTTATGAATGGCCGACGTAAAGTCGGCCGGCTTGACCGCCAGCAACGAGCAGGAAACGTGCGTCACCAACCGCTCGGCCGTGTTGCCGATGAACACGCCGGGAATGCCGCTACGGGCCATCGTGCCCATCACCAACAGGTCGATGTGGTGCCGCTGGATGAATTCGATCAGCGCCGTGTCGGCAATGCTGAGCCCTTCGATGATGTGCAACTCGACGTTCGGCAGCGAAGCCTGGCCGGCGACCCGCTGCAATTGTTCGTTCAATTGTTGGCGAGCATCGTTCTTTACGCGGTCGTGATAGATCACCGTGCTCGTGTCCATCAGGCCGGTACTCCAAAGCCGGTCGAGCGGGTAATCGACCGCATGTACGAGGTTGACCGTGGCGCCGGAAAGCTTACCGATTTCCAGGCCCAGCCGCAGGACCGTGTCGCTTACCTCGCTGAAATCGCTGGCGACGAGGATCTTGGTCGGTAACGAATGTGGTTCGGGACGGGTGACCCACACCGGACAAGGACAATTGTGCAAGAGCCGCATGGCCGTACTGCCGAACAAAAACCTTTGCACGGCGCCGACGTTGCGAGTGCCCACGATCACTAGATCGTGGCCGCCGTGCAACACCTCGCGTATCAGCTCGACCCAGCCTTCCCCGCAAACCAGCTTCGAGTCAGCCGCCAGACCCTGCTTCTTGGCACGATCGACGAGATGATCGAGAGCGTGCTGGCCAGCGCGTCGAATCTCGTGGGCCACGGCAGATTCGTCGAATTCCAGCGAAAAAAGATCGCCTTCGGGCATTTCCACCGCCGCGAAGAACGTGACGCTGGCCGCCGCTTTTTCGGCGAGCCACAGGCCATGCTTGATGGCTTCTTCGACCGGCGGCGAAAAGTTGGTCGAGCCAAGGCTGTCGGCTTGCAAGAGATCAATGCCTACCAGCACATTGCTAAACTGAGACATGGTTTTTCCCCGCGAACGGCGCCGGACGGCCACATCGTCGGCGAGCAAATCCGCCCGACGGGCCTGGCGGGACCGGCATGACCACCGCCAAGGTAATCTTACACCATACCAGGCTGGCCGGCAGCTTACTTTCGGGAAAGGCCCGGTTCGCCGGAACGCATCGGCGGCTATATCGGGTTTGGGTTCGTCGTGATTTTCCGGCTCGGTTTGCTCGGCTTGTATACGGGGGCTCTCGTTCAATTCGCTCGCTGGATGAGTCGACATAGCTCATCCTCGCAAAACACGTTCAGTTGATTCATTCGACATTCGGGCTTTGTCATTCTTTCGTCATTCGTCATTAGGCATTCGTCATTCTCCCAGGGCCGCTGCTCGCTAGCTCTCTCTACCCTCTCTTGACCTGCCCTAAGCCAAAAAATTTGAATTTTCCCTCTGGCACGGCGCCGCAGTTTATAGTATAGGAGCTTTTACTTAGGGTCCGTTCAGCCCCCAGGGGCGGCACTTGCGCCTCGGTCCCGCCACCCAGTCAGCGAGCCAACTCGAATGGCGGCCTGCCACGCGCCGCTCAAAGTCCACTTCCTTTCCGGTTATGCTCGCTCCGCTTTCCCAGTGTTTTTTCCGTGGAATCTCCCACGGTTGGCTGTTGTTCCGTGTTTGTTTCTGAAGGGTTCGTTCGATGAAGATGTACGTTGGCAACCTGGCCTGGTCGGTCACCAATTCCGATTTGGAAGGGCTGTTCGGAACCTATGGGCCGGTGCGCGCGGCCGAGGTGATTATGGACCGTGAAACGGGCCGCTCGCGAGGGTTTGGCTTCGTCGAGATGGAAGGCCAGGATGCCGCTCAACAAGCCATGCAGGCGCTGAATGGTTCACAGTTTCAAGGCCGCAACCTGACGGTCAACGAGGCCCGCGAGCGCACTCCGCGTCCGGGCGGCGGCGGTGGTGGCGGTGGCGGCGGACGCGGCAATTACCGCGGCGGTGGCGGTGGTGGTCGTTCGCGCGATTACTGATCTGCACGGTTCGGTTGGCCCGATGCCAGGGAGGATGGCCTTCCCAGGCCGTCCCGTGCTAGTTGACGGGCTAGGAAGCTCATCCTCCCATGTTGGCGGTCCAAGGTACTTGATCTCCAGGTAGCCGGCGGCGTAACTTATTGTCCTGAAGATTCCCTTCAGAGACGGAGCTCGCCGTGGGTTACATTGTCGGGACGGATGAAGCGGGTTATGCACCCAACCTGGGGCCGCTGGTAATCACGGCCACGGTTTGGTCGGTCCCCGGCGACCCGCGCAACGTCGATCTCTATAAACTGCTTTCCAAGGCCGTTGCCAAGACGCCCGGCAAGCCAGCCAAACGGTCTTCCAATGCAAGTGGCAAGCCGCGCACTTCGGCCGCGGCGCGCCGCGTCGTGTTTGCCGATTCGAAAATCGTCTACCGGCCGCCTGACGGACTGGGTCAGTTGGAGCTCGGCGTGCTGGCGGCGCTGGCCTTGAGCGGTCATCGCCCGCGGACTTGGCGCGAGGTGTGGCGGCTGCTCGACGGCGACACGGCCGAGGGACTCGATCATTTTCCTTGGCACGTCGACTACGAGCGCGCGTTGCCGGTCGAAGCCGACGTGCAGCACCTCGACCGCTTGGCGACACGACTGGCAGGCGAAGCAGATAAATGCGGCGTGAAGCTGATGGCCATTTGCAGCCGGGCCGTGTTCGCCGATCGCTGGAACTCGCTCACCGACGAGCACAACAAGAGCACGGCGCTCTCGCTCTTGACCCTCGAGCTCTTAAGCCAGGTGTTGAGCGCCTTGCCACCGGCGCCGGTGGCGGTGATTTGCGACAAGCACGGCGGGCGAAATTTTTATCAACCGTTGTTGCAGCAGCATGTGGCGTCTTGTTTGGTCGAGGTTTACGGCGAGGGACGCAACGAAAGCATGTATCGTTGGGGGCCGCAAGATTGCCGCACCGAGGTCGTGTTTCGCGTCAACGCGGAGCGCTATCTTCCCTGCGCGGTCGCCTCGATGACCTCCAAATACCTGCGCGAGCTTTCGATGCACGCCTTCAACCAGTATTGGGCCAGGCAGCTTCCCGACTTGCGTCCCACGGCCGGCTATCCGCTCGATGCCGGACGCTTCAAGTCCGATATTGCCGCCCTGCAAGCCACACTGGGCATCGACGACCGCATCCTTTGGCGGAACCGCTGATTTGACATTCTACCCGCTATCAGTACGATGACCGGTATGACTCAAATCGAACAAGCTCGTGCCGGCATCACGACGCCGGAAATGGAATTTGTCGCCAAGCGCGAACGCCTCGACGCCGAACTCGTCCGCAACGAAGTGGCCCGCGGACGGATGGTCATTCCGGCGAACAAAGTCCATTTGCAAGGCCGGCTCGAACCGATGTGCATCGGCGTGGCCGCTGCCTGTAAGATCAATGCCAATATCGGTAATTCGGCCGTCACCAGCAACGTCGGCGAAGAGCTGGAAAAGCTGCACACCGCCGTCCATTTCGGCGCCGATACGGTCATGGACTTGTCGACCGGCAAAGACATCGACCGCATTCGCAAGGAGATCATTGCCGCTTCGCCCGTGCCCATCGGTACCGTGCCAATCTACCAGATGCTCGAAGAGCTCGGCGGCAACATCGAAGACATGACGCCGCAACACTTTCTCGACATGGTCGAGCACCAGGCGAAACAGGGCGTCGATTACATGACGGTCCACTGCGGCGTGCTGTTGGAGCACCTGCACCTGACTATGAACCGCGTGACGGGCATCGTCAGCCGCGGCGGCTCGCTAATTGCCAAGTGGATGATGGCCCATCGGCAGCAGAACCCGCTCTACACGCACTTCGACGATATCTGCGACATCATGCACGAGTATGACGTCACCTGGAGCCTGGGCGACGGCCTGCGCCCCGGCTCGATTGCCGACGCCAGCGACGACGCTCAGTTTGCTGAATTGAAAGTGCTCGGCGAACTGACCGAGCGCGGCTGGCGCAAGAACACGCAAGTCATGGTCGAAGGTCCGGGGCATATTCCGATGGACCAGATCGACATGAACGTCAAGAAGCAGATGGAAATCTGCCACGAAGCGCCGTTTTACGTGCTCGGTCCGTTGGTAACCGACGTGGCGCCGGGCTACGACCACATCACCAGCGCCATCGGCGGCGCCTTGGCCGGCTGGAGCGGCGCGGCGATGCTCTGTTACGTGACTCCCAAAGAACATCTGGGCTTGCCCGAGGCCGAAGACGTGAAGCAGGGGGTGATCGCCTATAAGATCGCGGCGCACGCGGCCGACCTGGCCCGGCACCGTCCCGGAGCGCGCGACCGCGACGATGCTCTGAGCCGCGCGCGGTTCGCGTTCGACTGGAACGAGCAGTTCCGACTTTCGCTCGATCCGGAAACGGCCCGGCGGATGCACGACGAAACGTTGCCGCAAGATACGTTCAAGAGCGCCCACTTTTGCAGCATGTGCGGCCCCAAGTACTGCTCGATGAAGATCACCGAAGACATCCGCGAGATGGCCAAATCCGGCGAGCCACTGCTAGCGAATGCCGAGCTCGTAAGGCAATCCTAGTGCCGCATACGCGGCGGCACCAGCCTTTGGAGTGCGGCGATTTATCGCCGCTTTCGTCGGTCGCGGAGCGACCTTTCTTTCGTCGTCCCGGTTGTTGTCGCCGGCCGATGCATCAAAAAAAGCGGCTCCGCCGCAAGCCAAAGCGGCGATAAATCGCCGCACTCCAAAGTGCTGCGACTCATCGGTACGGTCACCATTACCCCAAAAACTCCCATTCCGTCAGCTCGCCGCACTTCGGGCACTCGCTAAACTCTTTCCCGGCCTTGAAGGCCATCACAACGCTGGCTCGGGGCGGCGATTTGCCGGCGCCCTCCGCCGGGGTCGATAGCCGTCGCTTCGAGCAGGCAGTACACTTGTATTTGCCGCTTTCCGGCACCGTCGCGCCGGGCACCAACTCGGGACGTTGAGCGGTTGCCGATGTTGCTCCTAGCACGCCATACAGCGGCGGATTGACCGGGGCATCGGCCAGCGCATAGCCCTCGTCACCTTCAGCCGCAATGACCGACTCGAAGGCGAGTGAAAAAGCCCCCGGTGAGGTCGCGCCCGCCAGCTCGCCGGCGTCGTCACTAATGCGGTAACCGGAGGCTTCTTTGGTGTCGTCAAAAAAATCGTCCGGCACGCTCAACTGCTTGCCAAACTTGCTGCGCAGCTTGGACCAGTGCTGCTCCGGAACGTCGAACTTGCCCGCATAGATGTCGCGGTCGTCGTAGGGGGCGTTGCACTGACCGCAGGCGCGCTTGCCTTCCCAATGGACCTCGTCGGGCGCCTCAACCAGCTTCCGCAGCCGCTCTTCCAAATCGAGTTTGATAAACACTCGGCCACAAGTGCAGGCCCAAAAGCGAAACCGTGAGACCCCGGCCGTCTTCACATCGCGACGGAAAACCTCGATCGCGCGCCGCCGCCGCTCGGCATCGCTGTCGTCCAGCTCACGAACTAGTCGCGGCAAGAATGGGCGTGCCTCGGGCAGGAGCTGTTCGATGACCTTGACGGCTTTTTCACGAACGAGGGGTTGTTCGTCGTCGAGCCGCTCCAACATCGGCTCGAACGCCTCTTTCGCGGCGGCACCGATTTGCCCGGTGCAAACCGTCGCCCAATGCCGCACCAGAACGTGCGGAGAGCGGCTGCGGGCGATCAGTAGCGCCAGCTCGCTCTCGGCTTCTAGGCCGACGCCGGTCAATACGTCGGCGGCCCGGCGCCGCTCATTGGCCTCTGACGACGCCAATAGGTCGAGCCAATATTCCAGACGATGGCCATCGTACACGGGCGGCGAAGAACCCGCCGCGGCATGAATCACCGTCCCTGTTCCTCCCGCGCCGACCGTATCCGCTGATTCGGGCGGCGCCGGCGGACGCTTGGGAGGCGCGCCGATCAAGAGCATTTGGCCACAATCGGGGCATTTTGCCCGCTTGCCGACATGCTCCTCGCGCGCGGCCAGCTTCTTTCCGCAGGAACAAGTAACCGTGAAGGGCATGTCGACGATTATACTCCGCCACCGCCGTCGCTGTCTCGCATTCGCGCGCTCAACCGGCCAGGCACGGCGATCTCGCTTGGCGACTTTACTTCTTCTCCGGGGCTGCTGCCAAAAAACGCGAAAAAAACTGGAAACCGCTTGGGTTCCCCTTCCGCGCGCCTTACAATGGCCCCCGAGCGCGTGGTAATCCAGGAGCGGACTATGCCGATTGACGACACTTCGCAAGCGGCCCCCTCGGCCAATCAGGAACAAGCCGCGAACAGCCCGCTGCCACCGGCAGAGTTCGAGATCACCACCGGCGCATTCACCATGCCGGACGACCCGCGCAAAACCAGCGACGCTCTTCCGGAGGATGGGCTTCCCAGCCCGTCACCAGCGAAAGAGACTGCTCCGGAGGATGGGCTTCCTAGCCCGTCACCAGTGAAAGAGGCTGCTCCGGAGGATGGGCTTCCTAGCCCGTCACCAAGGACCCCGTCACCAGCGAACGCGACGGCCTGGGAAGGCCATCCTCCCGCCCCCCTCGGCCGCATTCGCGATTATGAGCTGCTGGAAAAGTTGGGCGAAGGGGGCATGGGCGCCGTGTACAAGGCCCTGCACGTCAAGCTCAAGCGACCGGTGGCCATCAAGATTCTGCCGCGCGAACGGTTGCTCGATCCGCAGGCCGTGGCCCGCTTCAACCGCGAGATGGAAGCAGTCGGCCAACTCATCCATCCGAATATCGTGCTGGCCCACGACGCCGGCGAAGCCGACGGGCAGCACTACCTGGTCATGGAGCTGGTCGAGGGGATGGACCTCACGCAGCTTGTGGCGCGGCTTGGCCCCTTGCCGATTGCCGACGCCTGCGAGCTGGTCCGCCAGGCCGCGCTCGGGCTGGCGCACGCCCACCGCTTTGGCCTGGTGCATCGCGACATCAAGCCCTCAAACCTGATCCTGACCTCCGCCGGGCAAACCAAGATTCTCGACCTCGGCCTGGCGCTCTTGAACAGCGCGCAGCCGTCCGGCGAATTGACGGGGGCCTGCCAGGTGATGGGCACGGCCGACTATATGGCGCCCGAGCAAGCGGCCGACAGCCACGCCGTCGACATCCGTGCCGACATCTACAGTCTCGGCTGCACGCTCTATAAGCTGCTCACCGGCGAGCCGCCCTTCACGGGCCCGCAATATAAAACGGCCCTCAGCAAGCTGATGGCCCACCAGCAAACGGTTCCCCCCGCCGTCTACCAGGTACGCGGCGGCGTGCCCGCCGCGCTCTCGAACCTCGTCGGCCGTACGCTCGCCAAGTCGCCGAGCGAGCGCCATGCGATGCCCGAAGATCTCGCCGCCGCCTTGAAGCCGTTTTGCAAAGCGAGCAATCTGGCCGCACTTTATGCCCGTGCCGCCGGTCAACCGGTCCCCGCACCAGCCAAGCAGGATTCCGAGACCGCCTCCTCCGCCGCCTCGGCATTGCAACAGACCGACGGCGGGCAACAGCCTTTGCCGCCAGCTACCGCTCCGGCATCGCCTTCGATCGCCGCCGACTCCGCGCGATCGGCGAACGATCGTCGTTCGCGTTTTCCGACACGCAAGCTAGCCGCTGCTTCTATGGCGATTGTTCTGCTGGGGGGCGCCTTACCTGCCATCAAGGACGGCTTCCGGTCTTCGACACGTAGCGACGTCCCGATTAATCGTTCCGTCGCTGACGCGAAGAGCGGCGACACTGACACGCCTCCTGGCGACGCCGGCGCCGACAACCCACCATCCAAAACCGAAGGCCCGGAACCGAGAACAAAAAGCGGCATTCCAGCAACCGCTGGTTGGCACGGTTGGCCAGCGGACGCCCCTGCGCCGGCCATCGCTCCCTTCGACGACAAACAGGCGAGAAAGCACCAGCAAGAATGGGCCGACTACCTCAAGCTGCCGCTCGAATACACCAACACCATCGGCATGAAGTTCATACTCATCCCGCCCGGCGAGTTCACCATGGGCAGCACGGCCGAAGAGATCGACGAAACTCTCAAGGCCGTCGGCGACGACACGCACTGGCAGGAATGTGTTAAGGGCGAAGGTCCAGCGCACCAGGTCGTGCTGACTCGACCTTTCTACCTTGCGGTTCATGAAGTCACACAGAAAGAGTACGCGACTATAGCGGGCAGTAACCCCTCGCATTTCGCCGAAGCCGGTTCTGGCTCCGACCAGGTCGTGGGACTCGGCACCGCTAATTTTCCGGTCGAAAAGGTGAGTTGGAACGATGCCGCCGAGTTCTGCGCCAAGCTGTGCAAGCACGAGGATCTCAAGCCGTCTTATTTTCGTGGAGGCGAAACCGTCTCGTCGTTAAAGGGGATGGGCTATCGCCTGCCAACAGAGGCCGAATGGGAATTTGCTTGCCGAGCGGGAACCAGTACGCGGTTTTGGATCGGCGACAAGGACCAGGAATTGACGGCGGCCGGTTGGTTCTCGCGGAATTCAGGCGGACGGACGCACGAAGTTGAAGAGCTGCTGGGCAATCCGTTTGGACTGTTCGATGTTCACGCCAATGTCTGGGAATGGGTGGAAGACGGCTGGCAGGCAAAATACTACGAGAGGTTGGCGGAAAGCGGCGCGATTGACCCCAGTTATCCATTTTCCGCCGGTTCCCAGTGCGTGTTGCGGGGCGGCGATTGGCACTTCAACGCGTCCTACTGCCGGTCCTCGCGTCGCCTCGCCTACGAACCAACGGCCCGCGACACCGATATCGGTTTTCGTGTGGCGTTGTCGGCCGATGCGCTTCGCCGCGAATTACCTACTACGACCTCCAGTGCCGCCGCGGCGACTTCGGCAAACACGAACGCCAACACGCCAACACCCGCCCCGGCGCCTACGAAGACACCCGACGCTTCGCCTGCTGCGCAGCCTCGTGCCGAAGCCCGGACGCCGGCCTCGCTCCTGCGGCGGCCGAGCGTGCCGGAAGGCGGCGCGTGGCCCGCCGACGCCCCGTCGCCAGCCATTGCGCCGTTCGACGACAAGCAGGCGAGAAAGCACCAGCAAGAATGGGCCGACTACCTCAAGCTGCCGCTCGAACACACCAACTCCATCGGCATGAAGTTCATCCTCATCCCGCCCGGCGAGTTCATGATGGGCAGCACGCCGGCGGAAGTGGAGCGAGCTGTGTTCGATGTGGGCGGCACGCAGTTCTGGGAGGATTGCGTTCGTAGCGAAGCGCCGCAACACAAGGTCGTGCTCACGCGGCCTTGGTACTTCTCAGCGCATGAAGTCACGCAGAAAGAGTACGAGGACATCATGGGTGTGAACCCTTCGTATTTTGCCAAGACCGGTCCCGATGAAAAAAACGGCAACAGGTTGCCGATCTCGATACCGCGAACTTCCCGGTCGAAGGCGTGGGCTGGAACGACGCCGCGGAGTTCTGCGAGAAGTTGAGCAAGCGAGAGCAACTCAAGCCGTTTTATTTCCGTGCCGGCGGAGCCGTCACCGGTTTAGAGGGAACCGGCTACCGGCTGCCCACGGAAGCAGAATGGGAATTCGCCTGCCGTGCTGGAACGACCACGCCCTTCTGGAGCGGAGACCGATTCTTGCCAGGCTGGTTCGCAGGCAATTCGGGCGGGCGAACGCATGAAGTCGCGGAGCTGGCCAGTAATCCGTTCGGCTTGTTCGACGTTCACGGCAATGTCTGGGACTGGGTCGAAGACGCCTGGCGGCCGGCGTTCTATCAGCAGTTCGCCGACAAGATCGCCATCGACCCGAAGTGCGAATTCACGCCCGGTTTGCCGCGTATCTTCCGCGGCGGCCATTGGGATTCTCTCGGACCGGACTGCCGCTCTGCCCGCCGCAGCACCGACCCCAGCTATGCCTTCAAGTTAATCGGTTTTCGCTTGGTACTGACAGCCGATGCGGTTCGCGGGATCTCCCAGCAGGGCAACCTAGTGCCGCCACGGCGAGCCAATAGTTGAACGTAAGCATGCCGGCAATGGGTCCGCCGTGAAGCGGCGTAAGCCGCAAGCCCCGGACGGGGCGGTAGGGTGTAGCCTGGGGTGCAAACCCCAGGATCAGTTGATGGTGCGTTGCGCGCAGCCCCGTCAGGGGCGGCAGGGCGGCGGGAAGGGGTTGTTTCGCGAAACGGCTGCGCGCGCGATTGGCCCGTTTGCCAGCTCCATTCCTATCGCCCCTGACGGGGCTTACCGACGCCTTGCTCTCGCGAACCTGGGGCTGGCGCCCCAGGCTACAACCTATCGCACCTAATGGGGCTTACGCGGCCAAGCACCACATGCATTTAGCGCGAGGTCGCACGGGCGGCGACGTGCGGATGTATTTCCAGCCGCATCGCGGCGGCATGATGTGTACGCTATCGATTCGAAGAACCGCATAACCGTTTTCGTCCGCAATCAGACGTCGAATGGCCAACACGTTCAGCAATCTTTTGTATCACGTCATCTTCAGTACGAAGTCACGAGAGCCGCTGATCAGCGATGCCTGGCGAGACGATCTGCACGCCTACATCGGCGGCATTCTGCGAGCCGAGCAAGCCGTGCTGCTCGAAGCTGGCAGCGTGGCCGACCATGTTCATCTGCTGGTCAAGGCGCGACCGGCGATGGCAATTGCCGACTTAACCCGGCTGGTGAAAGCCAATTCATCGAAATGGATCAACGAGCGACCCGATCATGCGGGCAGGTTCGCCTGGCAAACCGGTTATTCGGTGTTTTCGGTAAGTGAATCACAAGTGCCGGCGGTGCGCAACTACATCCGTAATCAACGCGAACATCACCGCGTGAAGTCCTATCAAGAGGAACTGACCGCGCTGCTCAAAAACATGGAATCGAATTTGACCCGCGATACCTGGTCGATTGAAGTGTGGTAAAGGCTGCGCACAATCGGCGCGTTTGCCGGCTCCATTCCTATCGCCCCTGAGGGGGCTCAGGAAACCCGTTGGTTGGTCATTCAGTGATGGCTTCCTTCACCAACTGCACGAAGTGGGGCGACTTCTGCGATGCGGTCAGCTCCTGGGCCTTCTTGTCGGCCTGCTTCCGCTCGCTGTATTCGTAGAGGGCTTGTCGCTTCATCGACTGGTTAAAGACGCCCCAAAATGCCTTAAGACGAACCTCTTTCGGCGTCTTGGTGCGGGGTTTTCGCTTGGCGGGCACTTTTTCCGCCGTGCCTTTGGCTGCCACGCCGGCGCTTTCAGCCGCCTCTCCAGCGCGACGCAACTCCTTGCGGTTTACTATCTTACGTGCCATATTGTAGTTCCAGATGCCAGAACGATAAGCCAAAGAGCCGGCACGGTTCGCGACTGCAAACTTTGCCGGAAGTGCTTAATATAGCCGTCGCCGCGTCGATTCGCCATTGCGCCCAGGGTTTTTTACATGGCACGAGCAGTTCTCGTTGGCTTATCAAAGACATTCGGCGGCGGAGCTGTGGCCTGCCAGGACCTCGATTTAGAAGTGGCTGATGGCGAACTTCTGGTTCTGGTCGGACCTAGCGGCTCGGGCAAAACGACCATCCTTCGGCTTGTTGCGGGGTTGGAACAACCGACTTCCGGCTCTGTCTACATTGGCGGGCGATTAGTCAATGCAGTCGCTCCCCGGTGCCGGAATGTGTCGATGGTCTTTCAGAATCCGGCCCTTTATCCACATTTGAACGTCTTTAGAAACTTGGCATTTGGCCTGGAATTGCGGGAAGGTGGGCGGTGGTATCAACGCATTTTCCGACGTTTGACTCAGGTGCTTCGGCCCCAACATCTGTCCGCACATGACGCCGATATTCGTGCGCGAGTGATGGCGGCGGCAAAAATGCTTGGCATCGAACGGTTGCTCGATCGGCCGGCAACGGACCTGTCGGGCGGAGAGCAACAGCGGGTGGCGCTGTGCCGGGCCATTCTGCGGCAGCCAGCCCTGTTTCTGTTCGATGAGCCGCTTTCGAACCTCGACGCGCAACTTCGGTTCGAGCTGCGGCGGCAACTGAAACAGCTTCACCAGCGGCTCGGCGCGACCATGATTTACGTTACGCACGACCAGGCCGAGGCGTTGGCCCTGGGCGACCGCATTGCCGTACTCAATCGCGGCAGCATCGAGCAGGTTGCCCGGCCCCGCGAGATTTATGACCGGCCGGCCAACCGGTTCGTCGCCGCTTTCATCGGCAATGCGCCGATGAATCTCTTTCAAGCGGAAAAAGTCGGCGAGGACGGGCCGTGGCGCCTGACGGCACAGGGCTGGAGCATCGCCGTCGCAAGCTCGTGGTGGCGCGGGGGAACGGAAGGCCGGTCGGCCGTGGTCGGTATGCGCCCCGAAGATGTTCACGTTTGCGGCCCACAAGACGGGTTCACGGACGGCAACTATCCCACTACGCCGGCCACCGCCGCCCTGGTTGAGTTCGAGGGAGACGGCTGCCTGGTGTCGTTCGCCCCCGGAAAGTTCGCAGAATCGGCAAAACAGGCATCGCCAGAACGGCCCGGCGCGGTATTATTAGGGAAAGCGTTGGTCAGCTCGGGGCTGAAACCAGGAGAGCAAATTATCGCTTGGTTCGACATGCGGCGGGCGCACTGGTTCGACGGCGAGTCCGGTCGAAACCTGCAACCGCCGAGCGCGGATTAGGTAACCAGTCGGGTAATCGTAGTTCGTGTACTTTGGCTTAGCGAAGGGCCTTCTACGGTCGGCTTTTCGCGGTTGCCAGAGGTGCGGGATTAAGGTTACCGCCTCAAGAACCGGTGGTTGCGGCCAAGAAGTCGTCTGGTCGTACAGCCGCCGGCGGGGTAGGCTGGTTGCCGTTTTCGTTTTATTGGGGCCATCTTTGCAAAGGAGCACAACCGACAACTGAGCCACATCGGTCGCCGGGGGGCGATCGACCGAGCGTCTGACAACTCGACAACTCGAACCTAGCGCGCCACGGGCGCCGAAAGAGCCAGAGCCATGAACACCACCGAAATCCTGCGGATCGTCGATGCGATTCACCGCGAAAAAAACATAGACAAAGAGATCGTTTTTCAGGCGATCGAAGCCGCCCTCGTCTCGGCCGCCAAGAAGCAATACGGCGAAGAACAGGACGTCGCCGTCAGCATCGACCGCGATGGTGGTGACATCACCGGCACCCACAACGGTATTCCGCTCGACACGGGCGAGATTCAGGGCCTGGGGCGCATTGTCGCCCAAACCGCCAAACAGGTCATTATCCAGAAGGTGCGGGAAGCCGAGCGAGACGCGCTGTTCGACGAATACGACAAGGAAAAAGGCCAGCTTATCACCGGCGTCGTGCAGCGCTACGAGGGCGGCGCAGCCACCGTGGCCCTGCCCAACTGCGAAGCCATTTTGCCCCGCAGCGAACAAATTCCTGGCGAAACGCACCACGCCAACGAGCGCGTGAGGGCCACCATTTGCGAAGTCAAAAAAGCCGGCAGCCGTGTGAAGGTCATTCTCAGCCGCACGCGGGCCGCACTGGTCGGCCGCCTGTTCGAACAAGAGATTCCGGAGATTGCCGACGGCGTGATCGAGATCAAGGCCATGGCCCGCGAGCCTGGTTATCGCACGAAGGTGGCCGTCAGCAGCAGCGACCAGCGGGTCGATTGCGTGGGCGCTTGCGTGGGCGTCCGCGGCAACCGCATCAAGAACATTGTGGATGAGTTGGCGGGCGAGCGGATCGACATCGTCCGCTGGAGCGACGACATGCAGGTGCTGATTCCCAACGCCCTGCAACCGGCCGAGGTCGAAGAGGTGATTTTGTGCTCGATGCTGGGCCGCGCCATCGTGCTGGTGCGCGAAGACCAGTTGTCGTTGGCTATTGGACGCCGCGGACAAAACGTGCGGTTGGCGAGCAAGCTCTGCGGCTGGGACATCGAGATCATGACCCGCGAGGAGCTCGACGAGCAAATTGAGCGGGCGGTGGGCGGCTTCAGCGCACTGGAGGGTGTCGACGAAAATCTGGCGGAAAAGCTGGTAGGCGAGGGATTTTTGTCATACGATGATCTGTCGGTCATCGAGCCAGACGACCTGATGGAGATGGGCAGCCTGTCGCTGGAGCAGGTCGACAAGATCGTCGCCCAGGCCGAGGCCAAAGCGGCCGAGGCCGAGGCGGCGGCGAGCGAAGAGCGGCGTCGACAGCGCGAGCAGGAACGGATCGACGCGGCCACCAAGGAACTCGAGGCGCAGGAGAAGGCCCAGGCCGCTGCTGCAATCGAGCCCGCCGCTGGCGCCGTGGAGTCGTCTACTGGCGCGATGGAGCCGGCCGCTGGGGCGATGGAACCTAGCGGCGCGCCTGAGGAAGCCGCGCAATAAATAAATGACGAATGACGGAATGACGAATGACGAAAGAGTGACGAATGACGAAGCCCGAATCAAGGGTATTCGTCATTCGGGCTTCGTCATTCTTTCGTCATTCGAGCTTCGTCATTCGTCATTGCAGTTTGCGTTCTCGCTGTCGAGATCGCGGTCAGGCTGAGAGGCGTGAGGTACGGATTTTGTGGGCCGTTTCAGGAGATGGTCACAATGAATTAGTAAAAAAAGCCGGCTGATCGTGCCGGATAAAAACGAGGGAGATTGCAGACTTGTCCGTTCGGATCTATGCGTTAGCAAAAGAACTTGGGATCGATAGTAAAGAGTGCGTTGATCTTTGCGCCAAAGCAGGCGTCACGGGCAAAGGGTCTGCGCTGGCCAGTCTGACCGACGAAGAAGAGGTCAAGGTACGGGCCTATATTGCCGGCGGCGTCAGCAAGGGCGTCTCGCGCGGCGCCGCCGTGGCCTCGGCCAAAGGCGGGGTGGCCACGCTGGCTCCGCCGGAGCCGCCGCCCATCAGCCGCGAGACCTATATCCCTCCCGGCGGTACCCTCGGTAAGCCACCCGTATTGCCGTCCAAGCCGCCCGCTCCCTCCAAGCCCGAGCGGGTCGAGCGCCCGTCCGCCGCCGAAGCACCGCCCAAGAAAGCCGCGCCGGAAGGCCCCAAAGCGCCGACGATTCGCGTGGCGCCGTTGCCCACGGCACAGCAGCCGCTCCCGCCAAAGAAGCCCTCCGAACCCGCGCCGCAAAAGCCA
>DASSFG010000865.1:0-6531 GCA_035694685.1 Pirellulales bacterium | reverse complement strand
CGGCACACTGACGTGTGCCGCTCGCCGCTGGCGAGCGGGACGCGTGGGAGTTGCGACAGCGGTGCACCTGTCGGGAGGTTGTCTAACCTCGATTCTTAGAGCACGACGGTTTATCAGCGCCCCGGCGGAAGCCGCACTCCGCCGGGGCGTTTTTCTTGTCCTTACTTACCCACCGTATCGCGCACGCGGCGGCAGTCGGGTAGGGATTCGAGGAACACGGGGCCGTAAGGCTTGGTAAGCACCCGCGGGTCGAGGATCACTACCGTGCCACGATCGGTACGGCTGCGAATCAGCCGACCAAAACCTTGCTTCAACTTGAGCGCCGCTTCCGGAAGCTGATAATCGACAAATGGATTGCCACCACCGGCCCGGATGGCTTCCAGCCGCGCCTCCAGGAGCGGCCGGTCGGGCACGGCGAAGGGGAGCCGAGTGATAATCACCGTCTGCAGGGCCTCGCCCTGCACGTCGACGCCTTGCCAGAAACTGTCGGTGCCCAACAGCACGCCACGCGGATTTGCTTTGAATTGTTCGACGAGCTTCGTGCGCGGCACGCCGTCGCTCTGGGCATAGAGCGCCAGGTTCCGCTCGGCCAGCCACGGCGTCAGTTCGCTCGCCGCCTGGCGCAATTGTTGGTAGCTGGTGAAGAGTACAAAAGCATGGCCGTCGCTGCGCTGGACGTAACGACGAATGATCTGCAACGATGCCCGCTCGAAAGCGGCTTTTTGATCGGTCGGGTCGGGCATGTCGCTCATCAAGACCAGGCTGGCCTGCTCGCGATAGTTGAAGGGGCTGCCCAGCGACCTGGCGTCGGCCTGCGGCAACCCGACGCGGGTTTTGAAGAAGTCGAATTGCCGGTCTTTGCCCGCCGTCAGCGTGGCGCTGGTCATGATCACGCTTGGCACGCGCGAAAAAAGCTGTTCGCGCAGCGCCGGTCCAATGTCAACCGGCGCGGCAGACAGCGTGACCCGCGGTCGCCGGCCCGTAATCAGCTCGATCCAATGGACCATGCCCGCCTGCGATTGTTTGAGCCATTCGTCAAGCTGCGAGGCCAGCGCCGCCAGCCGGTCGTGAGCGGCGTTGAAATCATGCTTGTCTTCACTGCGCTCGATGCGCTCGCCGCACTTTTTTACCTGCCGGGCCAAGCGGGCCAGCTCTGGGCTGAGCGGATTGGCCACGATTTCGGGCGTCACCACGCGGCCGTTCGACCGGCCCGAAAGCTGCTGCCAATTTCGCACGTCGTCAAAAAAATCTTGCGCGGCGTGACGGCAGCGATCGACCGATTCGGCCTCTTCTTCCAGCTTGTGATGAACCAGCAGCCCGCGCTGCGTGCGGTCGTTGTAGAGTTTGTTGAGCGCGTACTCCACCTGACTCGAGGAGACGCTCATGCCCAGATGGTCGCCGGCCACCGCTTCCAGGGTGTGGGCCTCGTCGAAGATCACCACGTCGTGCTTAGGCAGAATACTCACGCCGCTGCGCCGCAGCGCGAGATCGCTGAAAAACAGCGCGTGGTTGACCACCAGGATCTGTGCATTCTGCACGCGCCGACGCGCCCGATAGTAAAAACACTGGTTGTAGGTCGGGCATTGGCGCGACATGCAATTCCCGTGATCGCTGCGGGCTTCGTCCCAAACGCTGGGCAGGGGGCGATGGTCGAGATCGCTCAGCGAGCCGTCGGTCGTGTCACGGCTCCAGTCGCGAATTTGGCGCAGCTCGTCGAACTCGCCCTCGGAAGCAAACAGGCTGGCCGCCCGCTGCACTGCGCCGCGCAGCCGCCGCAGGCTGACGTAATTGCTTCGTCCCTTGACGAGCACCGAGGTGAACTCCCAGGGAAGCACCGCTTTCAACAGCGGCAGGTCCTTGCCCATGAGCTGCTCTTGCAGGCTGATGGTGTGCGTCGAGACGATCACCCGGCGCGACGTGGAATCGTCGTCGTCGGCATCGTTGGTGGGCGGGGCTTGCTGAGTCTCCGTGGCGGCCAGTATGGCCGGCACGAGATAGGCGAAGCTCTTGCCGACGCCTGTGCCGGCCTCGACCATCAGATGCCGCTTGCCGGCGATGGCGGCGGCGACGGCCTCGGCCATTTCAAGTTGTTCCGGGCGGCATTCATAAGGCTTGAGCCGCGCGGCGATGCGGCCGTTCGGGCCGAGAATGTCGGCAACGCTCGAAGACATAGCTATCGCTGGTACCCAACGTTGATCGAGATGAGCGCTTCCTTTCGCGGAGCACCGCTGCATGCCAGCGGCGCCGCCACGATCAGTATGGCCAGACCTGAACGCCTCCATTGTCGCCGACTCGCTCGCCGGGTCAACCTATCCTTTGGAGTGCGGCGATTTATCGCCGCTTTGGCTTGCGACGGAGCCGCTTTCTTTTGATGCGAGAAAGGCGTTGATGCGGCGATGCGTGCGGAAACCACAGCGACCGGGGCATCGCTGGCGGCCAGGCCGTCCGACGAGTATTGGGTCAAACCCGGCCAGCTTTGCCCCAGCCACCGATTCCGTTGCGGCGCGGTAATCGCGCACGGCTATTTTAGAGCGCGCCGAAGCGGGTGATGCTGAAGGTCGTGGCGGCGCTGAACGGCGCGATGCCGTAAAGGCCCTGCGTGAAGAGCAAGCTGATGACGTTGTCGGCCACCAGAATGCCACTTTTGGGCACCAGCACGATGTCGCTGTCGTTGAGCCAGATTTCGTCGGCGGGGCAGGGCCGCTTGCCGTACAGCGGCCCCCGTAAGTCGAGCTTGGTGGCCAACAGCCGCCAGTCGTCGCCGCGGCGGAAGACGACCACGTTCCAAAGATTGCCGCCGTAAATCCAACTGCCCGCCATGCTGATCGCCTGCATGGCCGTGGTCGGCCCCGTCAACTCATAACGGCCTGGCGTGCGCACTTCACCCAGTACGTAGATGTAACGCGGAGCACGGGTGGTCAACACCGGCGTGATTTCCATGCCCTCGAACCGCCGGCCCAATCGCTCGTGCAGTTCGCGTTGCACCTCCATCAGCGTCAGCCCCTGTACAGGCACGTTGCCCAAGGCCGGAAGCTGGATCGTGCCCTCGGGAGTCACGCGGGCCCGGCGCGATTGCCCGCCGAAACCAAACCGCGCGTCGCTGGTGGCCCGCAGGTCTTCCAGCCGCGTGTTGAGCCGCACGGGCGTCACCGTAATGGCCGGCTCCTTGTAAAACTGGCGCAGACGTTGGTCGATGACTTCACGCAACTGCACGATCGTATGATGGGTTGCCTTCACCTCATTGATCAGCGGCAGCGTGATGTTGCCGTCGGGCTGCACGACGAGATCACGATTCAACATCGGGTCGCTCAGCGACTCGATCCGCAATTCGTCGCCTACGTTGAGCTGATAGGGCCGTGAGGTTTCAGTGCGGGTCAGACGGAAGACGAACTCCAGCTCGTCATCGACGCGCAGCCGGTAGCGATCGACGTGCCGCAAGCGCTCGTGACCGACGTATTCGCCTTGGGCGTAGCGTTGCCAAGCGATGGGCCGCGCGGCGTCCCAGCCCAGTTCGCCACAGGCGCCCGTCGCGCAATCCAGGCCCTTGATCGGATACGGTGCGGCCGGACCCAATGCCTGGCAAAGGCGGATGGCTCCCTCATCGACGGACGACACGGTGCAAAATCGCGATTCGGTAGGGTGGGAGAAGCTCGCTTTGGCGAGCGTCGGCCCAGCCAATCGGCCAGGCTGGACTGGCGCTCGCAAGCTCGTTTGTCTCACCCTACGCGGAGGGATAGCTTCACGCGTGCTGCTAATCGCCCAGCCTGCACAGAGAGCGATGCAGCAGGTGCTGGCGGCGAGCAGGTTTCGGCGGCGGAGGCGATCGAACATGGGCTGGCTTGCTCTCGTTTCGTTCATGGGCATGTCACCATTCCGTCAGCAACCATTAACGGAACCAATTAAACCAGGCTGCGGCCGTACGCTGTCTGGGCGGGGCGGGCGTGACGGCAGGTTTGGGGGGCGCGGCGGCCGACCGCTCTTCAGGCTGCGTCGGCTTCTGCACGTCGATCTCGGAGCGAGTGGTTGACGCAAAGGATTTGCTGTCGAGCCATTCCACGTCGGATGAGGGCACGATGCCTTCCGGGTTGCCCGGCTGGGCGACCGCCTCACGCTGGGCCACCACGTCGGCTTCGCGCCTCGCCAGTTCGGCCAGCTTCGTTTCGCCGAGTCGTTCGTGAACGACCGCTAGATTTCGCCAGACGACCGAGTGCGGCAGAATGGCCACGCTATATTGCAGCAAGCTGCGGGCGGTAGCGAATTGTCCCCAGCGGGCTTCGAGCACCGCCAGCTCGTTCGCCGCCAGGAAATTGCCGCTGTGGGCCAACAAGGCGGACCAGTGAAAGACCATTGCCTTCGGCTCAGCGATCGCTACCGGCAAGGTCTTTTCGACCGCGAGCGTGGTATACGTCTTACCCAGCCCAAACAATGCCATCGACGCCGCCTCTTCACCACCGGCCGCCAGGACGAGCTGCTCTTGAGCATAGCTGTAGTACTGTTGCAAGGCGGTCACCGGCAGCAGATTTGCCAGCTCTAGGTGCTTGCAGGCCGGCGTATGGTGGGCGCGAACGAGCATCGCCACGTCGAGATCGCTCTCCAATCGCGATCCCTCGGGCACAAAGTCTTCGGCTTCTTCCAGCGTCGTCAAGCCGTCGGCCAGGGCCTGCGTATGGTCGCGATTGCCGTTGCGAAGATCGATCGCCTGGGCGATCGTCCTGAGCGCCTGGATGAACTCCGCACGCGCCGAATACAGCGCCCCCCGTTCGGCCAGATGATACCCGTGGCGAATCATCTGCTCGGCCCGCCGCGTTACGGTCTCCATTGGCTCGGTTTGAGCTGGTTGGGCTGGAAGTGGTGGCAGGGTTTTGGCCATCTGCGTGTGGGCGGGCGACGTCAGATGCATGGGTCGGGCCGCCAAACGATTGGTGGGCGGCGGCGAACCGGCCAAAGGCGCTTCGCTGACGACGACCGGCGGCGCCAGCTCGGTCGATTCCGGCAACGGCCGAACGTCGCGAATCATCGGCCGCGGCGGATCAGTGCCCAGTGTGGGCGATTGCCGATCAGCCAGCGGAAAGGGCCTGGCGACGCGTATGGGGCCCTCTAATACCTCGCCGGGATAGGCAACCGGCAACGTGGTCCGCGCCCGGCCGGCATCGCCCAGCGGCTGCAACTCCGGTTCGTCGCAGATGCGCAGCTCGCCGCGTGCCGCCGTGGTAGTTGAATCTTCGCCCGTCCGCGCAGCCGGCGATGGCGATTGCCGGCCGCAGGCGGCAAACAGCAAAAGCCCTACAAGCGGCATCGCTTGCCGCGCCCAACTGGCGGTGAAATGGCTTGTCGTCATCCGTGCTCGACCAGGTAGAATCGCCAGGATCGTTGCCAGTGCCCTCAGAGGCACACGGAAAAAACCCACTATTCGCCATCGACCGGCCCCGCAAACCGCGCTAAGAGAATTCGTTACGCCTTGTCGCCGCCCGCAAAACCCCACTTTGAAAATCGCTGAGACCGGCGTTTAGCGAACGGAAAAGATGGCATGGCCCGCGCAATCGGCAGAATGTCGCAGTCTGATCCACGTTGGCCTGCGGCCAGAGCTGCCAACTCGTGCGGGGTGACGGTTGTAAGCATTGCGCAGCACTCCACGGGCGCGCTATTTCGCGCAGGGGGCGGCGGTCGATCGCTTGAGCAGGTAGCCGTCAACGTCGTTGGCCACGATCACCCCGTAGTTCATCGCTCCCAGCCAACCCGACATAATGATGCCTACGCTCCCCGCATGGTACAATCCGCTCACTTGCTCGGGCACGGCGCGGCTGACTGCAAGTCCCTCGAACTTGGTGCCAAAACTCGCTCCGCCCCAATGACGCGTATAGTGCTCGAAGGTCCGTGGCGTCGAGGCCTCGACATGGTCGATCTTCGCACGAATGTCGGGCACGTACTTGCTGAGGGCCTCCAGCGTCGTCTCGATCAGGTCCTGTTTGCTGGCCTGATAGTCCGCTTCTGAGAGATTGGCCCAGTCGCCATAATTGGCGTTCGTGCTGGAGACGATCAACGAGCGATTGCTGCCCGGCCGCGTGCGAGGGTAATAGAACGAATAGGTCCGACTGGTGATGTCGCGGCTCAAGAGGGTCTCAGTGCGGAACAGGGGCGCCGTCGAGCTGAACAGTAGATCGCCGCAGCTTTCGTCCAGCTCCTCTCCGGGCCGCAAGGCCATGTAGACCTGGCAGCTTGAATTATTGAGCCGCACTGCCTTGGCCTGGTCAACGAACGCCCGCTCGAAGTGCTCCTCGCCCACGAGCTGAAAGATGGTGGCCTTGAGGTTTGAGTTGGAGACGACCGCGCCGGCGCCGATCCGCCGCCCGTTGACGGTGACCGCCTCCACACGGCCGTCGCGAACGTGAATTTTCTCGACGTTCGAGCGAATCCGCAGCTCGACGCCGTTGCTAGCCATTTCGTCGCGCATCAGCCCGATCAGCCGGTCGGTGCCACCCTGAAAGGTAAACACGCCTTTCGACATGAAATTCGAAAAGACGATGCCGTAAC
>DASSFG010000864.1:0-4599 GCA_035694685.1 Pirellulales bacterium | reverse complement strand
ATGTCGGCACGGTTGCGCACTTCGCCCAGCGTGCAGGTGACCTTGCCCACTTGCTGCTGGGCCATTACCGAGGGGGCGTGGCACATCGAGGCCGTGGTGTCGATGACGCCGCCGAGCTGTTCGGCCAACGACACGGCCGCCCGTTGGCCCTCGGTACTGCTTTGCGCCAGGCCATAGACGAGCGGGTAATCGGCGGAACGAAGTATCTCGACGCTCCGATCAAGTGCTTCGGCAAGCGATGCCGGCCGGCCGTCGATCTCGGCGGCGGGTCCCGTATAGCTGTATTGACTCAGCAACCACGGCTCCGCGATGCGGCAAGCGCGTTCGGCAGCCACAATTTGCCCACCCCGTACGGTCAGCCGCAAATCGTCGCACACGCAGCCGCAAGCGGTGCATGCAAAGGCGTCGACGCTGTCGAGCGGTGTCGCTTCCATAGTGTTATGGTACGATACCCGTCTATCCGTTGGACAGCGCCACGACCCACGTAGGGTGGGACAAGCACGCTTTAGCGAGCGCCGGCCCACCGGTATTAGGCGTCAGCAATCAGGCGTCAGGCGCCTTGGTTTCTGATGCCTGATGCCTGACGGCCTGATGCCTTTCAATGGTGGGCCGGCGCTCGTAAACTCGCTGGTCCCACCCTACGAGCTACAAATAAGGAAAACCTATGCCGCCCGAAACGTTTCGCTGCTACCTGGTGACGAAAGAGGGGAAGCAAACTCGAGGCGAGGTGACCGAGCGTCCGCTGAGTGAGCTGCCCGACGGTGACGTGCTGGTACACGTGGCCTGGTCGTCGTTGAACTACAAAGACGCCCTTTCGGCCAGCGGCCACCCGGGCGTGACCAGAAAGTTTCCTCACGTGCCCGGCATCGACGCGGCCGGATCGGTGGTCGAAAGCCGCTCCGCCGAGTGGAAACGCGGCGACGAAGTGATCGTTACCAGTTACGACCTGGGTCAGAACACCTGGGGCGGCTTCGGCCAGTATATCCGTGTGCCGGCGGCTTGGATTGTCCGCCGCCCTCATGGTTTGACGGTCCGAGAAAGCATGGTACTGGGCACCGCAGGCTTTACGGCGGCGCTCAGCTTGCTGGCGCTGGTGGAGCACGGGCTCAAGCCGGGCGACGGCGAGCTGTTGGTAACGGGCGCTTCGGGAGGAGTCGGGAGCCTGTCTGTCGCCTTGGCCGCACAGGCCGGTTATCGCGTCGTGGCATCGACCGGCAAGCCAGCGGCTCACGAAGTGTTGCGGCAGCTCGGAGCGGGGAGAATCGTCGGCCGCGAAGAAGTGGGCGAGGCCAGCGAGAAACCTCTCCTGCCCACGCGCTGGGCGGGCTGCATCGATACCGTTGGGGGGCCGACGTTGGCCACGGTTCTTCGTTCACTGAACCGCGGTTGCTGTGCCACGGCGTGCGGCCTCGTCGGCGGTGTCGACCTGCCACTGACGATCTATCCGTTTATCCTGCGGGCCGTTGAGTTGATCGGCATCGATTCAGCGGAATGTCCGCACGATCGCCGCGTGCAGATCTGGCAGAAGCTGGCCGACGATTGGAAGCTAGATAAACTTGACCTGTTGACTACTGAAGTGACGCTCGGCGGATTGCCCGAGCAGATCGACAAGATCCTTCGCGGCCAGGTGACCGGGAGGGTCGTGGTGAATCTTTCCTAGCGAATGTCGGCACGGCGTTTGCAAGCCAACGCGCGACATGATGGATAATGCCGCTTCGAAGGATCGCCCCGTTATCGCTGTCTGGCTGCCGAGGCTTGCCACGGCGACCGTCTTCGCCCTGTCGCTGGGATTTCTGTTGCACACGTCGGCAGAACCGCTTGTGTTTGGTAAGTACAACTGGCGGTACGCCACCTTTTTGGGAATCCTGTTCCTAGGCATCGTCCCGGCGTTTTACCGGCTCGCGCGGTTCTGCGCCGTGACGGACGTGATGCAAACGGCGTCAGGCCGTCGAGTGACGATTCGCCCGCGGAACAAGTTGGCGGTCATCGTCCTGCTGACAGGCGGCGCCTATCTAGGGGCAAACGCGGCGATTGATCGCCAAATCCACACGCAAACCCTGAGTTATAGCGCAAACGTCTTTCATCCGTATTTGCAAAACGTGCCCACGCCGGGCAACGCCGCCGAGCATGTCAATCGCTGGGGCTTTCGCGGCGACGACATCCAAATAGCGAAGAGCGACGACACGTTTCGCATCTTTGTGTTTGGCGGCTCGACAGTCTATTGCGGCACCGTGCCTTATGAACAGACGCACTGCCGAATGCTCGAGCGGCGACTGCAAGCGGCTTACCCGCAATACCGCATCGAAGTGCAAAACCTGGGCGCCGAATGGCACACGACGGAACACGAGACAACCAAGCTGTTGTTCTTGGCTCAGGATTTTTCACCCGACATGGCGATCATGTTTCACGGCATCAACGATCTGGTGCGCAGCCTGTCGCCCGACATGTTTGCGGCGGGCCCCTATTGGCCCGATTACCGGCATTATCTGGGCGCGGCGTCGGGCCTGGTTGACGACGGCTCCAAACTGCCGCTATTCGTGAGGGCGGCAAGTGGTTATTGGTGTTCCGACCTGCGGTTCGACCAGGTGCGGCTCGATGGTCCCGATGGCAACGGATTGCGAGGCATGCACACCATGTTTTATCCCAAGGCCCGCGAGGTGGAGATAACCGAATGGCCAAGCCTGCCGAGCTTCCGGCGTAATCTTCGCGACTTCGCGACGATCGCCCAGTCCAAGGGCATTCGGGTGCTGCTTGCCACTCAGCCTTCGTTGTATCGCGACGACTTGACTCCGGCCGAGCGGCAACTGCTCGGCTTTCCGCTGTCGCATTACTTCGACGGCAAACGCGCGTCGTTGCACTCGATGGTCGAGGGGATGCGCCGCTTTAACGATGCCACCCACGAGGTAGCTCGAGAAACCGGCGTCGCCTTCGTCGACCTGGAAGGGCAAATGCCCAAGACGACGGCCTACCTCTACGACGACATTCATTACACGCCGGTCGGCAACGAGCTGATCGCCGACGCTTTTGCCGAGGCAATTATCGGAGCCAAGGTGATCGACCGGGTGATGGACGAGCGGCGCGAGGAGCGAAATCCGTCGCCCCGATTCTCTCCGGGTCGCGCTGCCGCGTTGCGAGCGGATCGGCGCTAATACAACGGACCGACGTGCCGTTGTGCCTGGCGAGGCGTTGCCGCCTCGCCGACCGAGAGCCCCAGCCAGCCGTCGGTCAGCACGCACTGTGTAACGCTTAGTCCGACCAAACGCGGATCAGCCAGGCTCTTGGCGTCAAGGAACGTCAACTCGCGGTCATGTGAAAAGACCTTGCTGAAGATGCCGCGCAAAGCAGGCTGGATCTCGCGCCCGTGCTCGAGTCGAAGTTGCACGGTGCCGTCGCGCACCAGTCGAACGTCGAGCCCCGTTACGCGCGGCCGGTAGTAGACACAGACCTGGAAGTTCTTCCACGTCCTAGGATATTTTTGCAGCGTGGCCACGCTCAAAGTCAGCTCCACCCGACCTTCATCGAAACGGGCCAACAGCGCGTCGCGCTTGGCGAACGTCACGCGCAGGTCGTCGGGGTAGTCCTCCGGCAACGATTCGGGCGGCAGCCTGAAAGCCTTGACGAGTCGCCGTTGCAGCTCCGGCAACGTATAAGTGTGACCATCGAGATCGAGACGGTCGCAAATGTTGTTCACCAGCGATTGGTGCACCTGGACGCTCGCCAGGCTGTCGGAGAGGGCCATCGGTCGGGGAGTCGAAGCGGCAAGTTGCTCGTCGCCTGCCAAGCGCATGCGGGCGGTCAGACGTTCTTCACTGGTTTGCAGCTCGACAACGGCGGGTGCCAACGCCAGTCCATCCAGCGGCGAAAGCACGCGCTCGCGGTAGAGCTGACGGGCCTGAACCAGCTTGGGTGCGATGGCGGCATCGACCTCCTCCTGTACGCGCGCGGCCACCTTCTTGCGGGCCGCGCGGCGCATGGCCCCTTCACTCTCGGCGTGCTTGGCCCGGGCAATGCTCTCCACGAGGGTGCCGAAGAGCGGCACGTCGTCGTAATCAGTTTCAATGCCCCGCAAACGAGAGTTGCTGTTCACCTCGGCTTGGGTCGGCCATTCTTGCAGACCGGCGGCGCTCAATTGGAGTTGTTTGCGGGCCACGTAGGCCGAGTCGCTGTTGCTGTAGACGGTTACAGGGTCGCGACGTGACGCTGTGCGCGCCAGCACGGTCCCCTTGGCCTCCAGGGCAAAACGGATCTTCTCCGGATCGGGAATCAGTCGCACGCTCACTCTTGCCGTCGACGTGCTCCAGCCACGCGTCGGCACGCCAAGGATGCGATCGTGTACCGGCTCTTCCACCGCCGCCGGCGCCGGCACCAGGCGATTGAGCAACTGCTGCGTAAAGACGAAACGCAGGTTGGCATTGCGATAATTCCATTCCAGCCAGCGCTCGCTGCGTGCGTGCACCTTTTCATCGTGCGCGATCAACCGCCCCAACAGAACGACCATGTCGCGTCCGTCGTCCGTCAAGCCGGTTTGTTCGTAGCGTTCCAGTTGGGCCAGCAGCCTGGCGATGCTCGTGGGCGGCTCGGGAGAGTGCGGCAAATCGG
>DASSFG010000863.1:0-9228 GCA_035694685.1 Pirellulales bacterium | reverse complement strand
GGTGCGGATAAGCTACCTGGGCAAAGGCGCAGCGCGCTGCGCCTTTGGCGTGCCTCTCAAATCTCGGCGACAGCCGGTGTGTCGCATTGGCCGGCGAAGCGAAACGGCAATGGTGGCAAAGGCGCAGCGCGCTGCGCCTTTGGCGTGCCTGTCAAATCTCGGCGACAGGCGGCGTGCGACGCGCGTGTCGCTTCGACCGGCGAAAAGCGGAAGGACCGGAACGCTAATCGACGCTGATCCGCACTAATCAGGATTCTTAGGTTGCTTCCGTCCATTAGCGAACATGAGCGCAAATTAGCGTTTCCGTACCGCCAAGAAGTTTTTTTCTGTAACGGGTCAGCTCGCGCGGTGCGGATAAGCTACCTGGGCAAAGGCGCAGCGCGCTGCGCCTTTGGCGTGCCTCTCAAATCTCGGTGACAGGCGGCGTGCGAAACGGCTATGGTGAAGGCGCCGCGCGCGGCGCCTTTGAGGGCGCCTGTCCAAAGCGCGGTGACAGGTGGCGTGCGACGCGCATGTCGCCTCGACCGGCT
The DNA here is from genome assembly GCA_035694685.1 of Pirellulales bacterium. Taxonomy (GTDB): domain Bacteria; phylum Planctomycetota; class Planctomycetia; order Pirellulales; family JAICIG01; genus DASSFG01. The sequence continues at coordinate 8,698 of DASSFG010000863.1, read as the reverse complement.
CTCAGCGGTTCTCGACGGCCAGATAGACGTTGTAGGTCTTGCCGTCGCCGTCGCGAATCTGGTCGACGAAGGGCACGTCGGGCACGCGCGTCTTGAAAGCCTGCTTCTCTTCGTCGGGCGAGTACACGCAGTAGTAACCACCCGGCTGGAGCTCGAATCGACTGCCGATGCCCTCCTGGGGCCCTGGCCGCAAGTCGTCCGGCGCCACACGCAACCGCTTCGCCAACGCTGCCCGCCGCATTTCGCTCGAATCCATGTTCATCGTTCCTCGTTTGACGTCGCCTCGGCCGGCACATCGACCGGTCTACCTCCATTCTGGCACGAAAATCGTCATCAGAGCGAAAGTACGACCCGAATCGCGCTCGAAAGGGATGGCTTCGTACCACGTTGCCTTGCACATTGACGGCCTAGGAAGGCCATCCTCCCTGAACGCCGCCCAGCGAACCGCGCGATTATGACGGTGCTGCGGGATGCTCCGGCTTGATTTCGTCGGAGGATTCGAAACGGATAATCTCCCACGTCATGTCCAGGTGCGGTTCGCCAAGTATCAACCGCTCGAACTTGCGCGGATAACCGAGTCGCTCGTCGAATACCGCCCGCAGCACGGCACGGCTGCCCGGCCTGGCGCCAAAACCGTGCGTAGGATCGTCGGAGCACTCCATGTCGTGCTCGAGCACCTCAAACAATCCCGGCACCGTCGAGTAGTACCACGTTCTCGGCGGGATCGGATGATCGTCGCGAAGCACCTGGGTGGGTTTGCCACCTTGCACTTCGACATGATACCGGCTGGCTTGCCTGCCCGTCACAACCAGATCCATGCGGTAGTTGTTGGGGCCGCGCTTTTCCCATCGCTGTTGGGCGGCGCGCAACGCCTGTTCCGTTAGCTCGGGCGCGGATTGTCGTCGCGAAACAACGGCCAGCACGACCATGACCGCGATCGCCAGCAGGGCCCCGGCCGCCGCGCCCAGCGCCACGTCGCTGGCCCGTAGCGGGCGACGGGCAGGCGCGGAGTGTTCAGAATTGATTACCGGCTGGTCGTCCACTGGAAAAGGCGCAGCAGAATCGGTAGAGTGTGTCGTCGTCGCCCTTGTGAAAGCGGGGGCATTGGCGTCGCCGCGGTGTGTCTCGCACCCCTCATCCCGGCGACAGGGTGCTCGCGCAGTATGGTCGCTGAGCGGGCCTTTCGTCAACGGAATGGAAATGATGGTCGATAGCTCACCGTCTGCGTTTGCCCGCACCAAAGTCATTGCCACGGTCGGCCCGGCCTGCCGTGAAGAAGGTCAACTTGCCGAACTGGTGCGTGCGGGCGTCGACATCTTTCGCATCAACATGGCCCACGGCGGCATCGGACCTCAGCAGGTAAACCTGGAGGCCATCCGCCGCGTGAGCGAGGCCGAAGGCCGGCCGATTGGCGTGTTGGCCGACCTGGCGGGCCCCAAAATTCGCCTGGGAGAACTGCCCGGCGGCGAAGTGCAATGCGAACAAGACGCCTGCTTCCGCTTCGTGCGTGGCGAGCTTTCTTCAAAGCACGACGAATTGGTGAGCAACTATCCGCGGCTGATCGACGAGCTCAAGGTGGGCGACCGTGTGATGCTGGCCGACGGCACCGTCAGCCTGGTCGTTGAGCAACGTGAGAAGGATCTGGCCGTATGCCGCGTGACGCAGTCGGGCATGGTGCGCAGCCGGCAGGGCATTAACCTGCCCGGCGTCAAGCTCGGCCTGCCCGCCATGAGCGAAGAAGACTGTACGCATGCGATTTGGGCGGCGCAGCACGGCGTCGATTTCGTCGGGCTGAGCTTCGTGCGCTCGCCCGATGAGGTGCTGGCCCTCAAGGCGGTGCTGCGCGCCCACGGCTCGCGGGCGATGGTCATCGCCAAGATCGAGAAGCCGGAGGCGCTTAGCCGCTTGGAAGAAATCGTCTCGGCGGCCGACGGCGTGATGGTGGCCCGCGGCGACCTGGGCGTGGAGATCGACGTGGCCCGCATGCCGGTGGCACAAAAGCAGATCGTGTCGGTCTGTAACCGCCATCGCAAGCCTGTGATTATCGCCACGCAAATGCTCGACAGCATGCAGCACTCGCGCCATCCCACGCGGGCCGAAGTGACCGACGTGGCCAATGCCATTCTCGACGGTTGCGATGCCTGCATGCTCTCGGGCGAAACCGCCGTTGGCCAACACCCTCGCGAAGCAGTCGAAATGATGAACCGCATCGCCGTCGCCACCGAACCGTTGCTGCACGAGCGCGGAGAGCAGGCACTTTCCGACGTCCGCATCGAAGACCTGCACCGTGTGACCGAGGCGGTGGTCTACGGCGTGCAATTCATCGCCTCGCAACTCGAAGCGAAGCTGATCGTCGTAGTTACCCATAGCGGGGCGACCGCCCTTGCCCTCTCCAAGCTGCGGACGCACGTGCCGATTGTGGCGGTATCGGACCTGCCAGCCGTCTCGCGGCAAATGTGCCTCTACTGGGGCGTCACCCCTCTCGAAAACGTACCCGCCAGGCAAAGCGACCAGCTCATCGACCACATCGAACGCTGGGGCCACGCCACGGGCAAGCTCGTTGCCGGCGATCACGTGGTCTTCGTCAGTGGCATCGGATTGATGGCTTCGGGACATAACATGCTGATCGTTCACGAAGTGCGCAGGCCCTAAATAGCCGTGCGCGATTACCGGACATTGAGCAGCTCGAGCGGCAACGGTGGCTGGGGCAGAGCCGCGACGCGGACATGATTTTCCAAAAAGGCGTTGTCGCGGCGATGCGTGAGGAAACGCGGCCACCGGGGCATCGCTGGCCGGCATGGCGTTTGACGAGTGTTGGGTCGAACGCGGCCAGCTTTGCCCCAGCCACCGATGCCGTTGCGCCCGGTAATCGCGCACGGCTATGTAGGCGACGAATTCGCCATAGGCACATTTTGGCCAGCGCGGCATAATAGGGCCTTGGGGAAAGATCCGTCTGAATCGTCTTAACCGCCATAGGTTGTGCCATGCGAGTCCGAATCGGCGTAGTTTTGATCCTTGGCGTCGTCGCGTCCTTAGTCCATGCCAGCGTCTCGGCCGCCGAAGGCGAAGGGCAGGCCGACCTCGACAAGGCCATCGAAACGAAGCTTGCCAGCCAAACGATCGTCGAGTTGGGTGCGGTCATCGACCTATGCCAAAGCGCGCTCGACAAAGGGTTGGATAAGGGAAACGAGGCTTTCTGCAACGAGTTGCTCTCGGCCACGCTCTTGCAGCGGGCGGAGGCTATCTGCGATCGGCTTTTCGATCAGGGCAATGATCTCGGCGACCAATGGCCCGTGTTCTGGCGGTTGGCGCTGAAGGATGTGGAGCGAGCCATCAAGATCGACGCCAAGCAACCGTTGGCCCAGTTGCTGTTGGGCAAGCTGCAATCGATTCCCGGCGCCGACGGAAAGAAAGCCCGGCAGGCGCTCGACGAGGCAATTCAACTCGCTAAAGACGACGATCAACTCAAGTCGCAAGCTCTGCGGTGGCGGGCGATGACTTCCGACAATCTCGATGCACGCCTGAAAGACCTGACCGAAGCCATCGAGCTGGCCCCCGGTGATGCCAAGATGCTGCGGGACCGCGGCGTGGCCTACCTTGTCGGTAACCGCGCCGACGACGCCCTGGCCGACTTCGACGCGGCGCTCACCGTCGAGTCTCACGATGCTGCCACGCACAATTATCGCGGCCTGGCGCTGGACGTTCTGCAACGCTATGAAGAGGCCCGCCAAAGTTTCGCTAAAGCCGCTGAGCTGGAGCCAATGGCCACCGAGCCTTTGCTGCAGCGGGCACGCGTAAGCTTCAACCTGCGCAAATTCGACGATTCGATCGAGGACGCCAAACGGGTGTTGGAATTGGAGCCCGACAACGTCGACGGGCTGATCATCAAGGCCCAGGCTCTGGCCCTTGACGACAAGGCCGACGAGGCCGTATCTGACGCCAACCGAGCGGTCGAAATGAAGCCCGAGTCGGACGACGTGTTGCGCATCTGGGCGATGGTCACTGAAAAAGCCGGTAAGACGGCCGACGCCATCGATTCGCTGCGCAAGCAGGTCGAGGCCAATCCGGACGACGCAGTCGCCTGGCTGCAACTTGGCCTGCTCTATGCGGCCGAGAAAGAAATGCCTAAGGCGATCGACGCTTTTAGCGCGGCGATCAAGATCGACCGCGACCGCGAATTCGCCTATGAAATGCGGGCCAATAGCTACCTGAACCGCGGGATGCGGAAGAACGCCATCGCCGATTATCAAAAAGCGCTCAAGCTCGACCAAGATAACAGCGGCGTGCTGAACAATCTGGCCTGGCTGTTGGCCACCGCCCCCGAAGACGAGCTGCGGGACGGCGAAGCGGCGCTCACACTGGCCACGCAGGCCAGTGAGATCACCAACTACAAACAGGCGCACATCCTCAGCACGTTGGCCTCGGCGTATGCCGAAATGGGCGACTTTGAAAAGGCCCGCGAATGGTCGCAGAAGTCGATCGACATCGCCGACGATTCGCTCAAAGGGCAGCTTCGCAAGGAACTAGCCAGCTATGAGAAGAAACAGCCCTGGCGCGAGCGGCAGGAAGAGAGTGACGTGAAGAGTGACGAGTGAAGAGGGGAAAGGGGAAAGGGGAAAGTGCAGGGAGTGAGCGATGCTGGAATGGATTCAGCGGCTAGCGTTTTTGGCTTGGTTTTTCGTCGTCGCAACGGCAGGGGCGGAAACGTCAGGTCCTTGGGATGTGGAGGCATTGCGCGAGACGCCCGAGGCCGCCTGGGGTGAGGTCAAGGGCGGAGTGCAAGAAGTGTTCTATGAGGGCGAGCCTTTCGAGGGCCGGCCGACTCGGGTGTTCGCGTATTATGCACGGCCAGAAGAAGGAGAGGGGCCGTTTCCCGGTATGGTGCTGGTTCATGGTGGCGGCGGCAAGGCGTTTGCCGAATGGGCGCGGCTCTGGGCCGGCCGTGGCTATGCCGCCTTGGCGATGGACCTCGCCGGACATGGTCCCGACGGTGAGCGGCTGTCCGACGGCGGCCCCGAGCAGGACGACCGCACCAAGTTTCGCGATTTTACCGATGAGGAAGTCGACCAGATGTGGTCGTACCACGCGGTGGCGGCCGTCATTCGAGGAGCTTCGCTTTTGGCCGGTCGTGACGAGGTCGACGGCGAGCGAATTGGCGTTACCGGTATAAGCTGGGGCGGTTATCTGACCTGTATTGTGGCCGGGCTCGACCATCGCTTCAAAGCCGCCGTGCCGGTCTACGGCTGTGGGTTCCTGGCCGAAGACAGTGTCTGGCTGCCGACCTTCGATCGAATGACGCCCGAACAGCGTGAGCGGTGGGTGGCGAATTTCGACCCCTGCAACTATCTGCCCGCAGTGCAATGCCCCATGCTGTTCATCAACGGTACGAACGACTATGCGTATCCGCTCGGCAGTTGCCAGAAATCGTACCGGCTCGTGCCTAGCCGAGTTGACCTGTGCCTGCGCGTGAAGATGCCTCACAACCATCCCGACGGCTGGGCACCGCCGGAAATTGGAGTTTTTATCGACAGTATCCTCAGAGACGGGCGTCCCTTGCCCAGCCTCGAACCACTCGAACTCAACGGCAGCCGCGCCCTGGCGCGGTACCGAACGACCGTGCCGATCGCTCGGGCCGAAATCCATTACGCGATCGCTGACGGCCCTTGGCAAAAACGGGGTTGGCGCAGCGCGACGGCCGTGCACGCCCGTAGCGTCGTATCAGCCGACCTTCCCACCGCCCGACCGCTGGTCTTTTACTTCAGCATCACGGACGAACGTGGGGTGCAGGTCAGCACGCCGCACGAAGTGCTGGACGAGGGTTCGGGAAGTGAAGAGTGAAAAGTGAAAAGTGAAAAGTAAAAAGTGGAAAGTGGAAAGTGAAAAGTGGAAGTGAAAGGGAACGAGGTAGCCCGCTCTCTTTCCACTTTCCACTTTCCACGTTCCACTCCTCGCTCCCCCCAAGTCCGATTTTCCGGTCTGTGCCGAGCGCGCGGGCCCTATTGCCTGGCGCGTCAATCTCTGCCGGGAATGCCTTTGTTGCGGCATCGGGTCGTGCCAGATTTGCTGGTTGATCCAGAATGTCGCCATGCTTTCAATCGACGGGCCGCGCCCGCTCGAAAGCATAGTAGCGGTTCCTCCCCCCGTTACTGAATTTCCGCTAAGGCGTCCGCTCGTGAAAAGCATGGTTCAAAAGCTGGCTCAACGCCTTCGCAGGCTGGCCTGGCCGGTGCGCCGGGCGATGAGCGGCGCGGTGCACCGCGTGCTCGACCACCACATTCAGTTGTGGCTCAGCCGGACCGCGCCCGCGCGCATCGAGCAAGAGCGGGCCAGCGGCGAAATGCTGCTCGTCGCTGACGCCATGGTCCGCGAACTCGTCCGCTTGCAAAACCAGCTTCAGACGCTCGAACAAGCCATCGTCGAGCGGGGTATCGACCACGACTTCCCGCCCTCGGTCGAACGCCGAAAGGCTGCGTAAGATGGATCCCTGTCGGCGCTCAGCGTTGGGCGGCCCTCTTAGGCTGTCTGAATCGGCGCCGCGGCCAAAGACGGCTTAGGAAGGCCGCCCCACCTCTCGTCACACCAAAACGGCGCCCTACACAATCGTCGATCGGTTGGCGAACTCGGCTACAGACGGCCCCACCTTGCGCCCAATCGGCGTTCAGCCGGCCTAGGAAGCAACCACCTGGATCCGGTAAACTGGAGAGGTCCATTCCCTGGCCTTAGGAGTTCGCCACCAAGATGCTCGGCGCCCACCTCGATATATCCAAATACCTCGCCCGGCTGCACGAAGAGATCGACCGCGTCGAGCAGCACGAGATTCAGCAAATGGCCGATTGGCTGTTCGAAGCCTGGGAACAGGACAAGTTCGTCTACATCTTTGGCAACGGCGGCTCGGGCACCACGGCCACGCACATGAGCGAAGACCTCGGCAAAAGCTCGCTCCGCGAGTGCGACTTGCAAGACGAATCGAAGCAGCGGCTCAAGGTCATGAGCCTCACCGATAATCTCGGCTGGATTCTCGCCGTGGGAAACGACTGTGGCTACGAGCAGATTTTCGTACAGCAGCTCATGAACTATGGCCGCTCCGGCGACCTGGTGATCGCCATCAGCGGTTCGGGCAACAGTCCCAACGTGCTCAAAGCGGTCGACTGGGCCAATCGCCATGGCTTGCGCACCTTTGGCCTCACGGGCTTCAACGGCGGCAAGCTCAAGCAAATGCAGCAGGCCGGCCTGCACGTGCCGCTGAATGACATGGGCATGGTCGAGAGCATCCATTTGGCGCTGTTCCATTGGGTGCTCAACGATGTCTTTGCCCGGATTAATCGCGAAGGCCGCCATGCTGAGCTGGCCGCCGCACGCTAATCATGTATTTGGGCATCGAAATCGGGGGAACCAAGCTGCAGCTTGGCGTCGGTCCGGGCGATTCGGCGACGCTCGTCGAGATGCGCCGCTTCGACGTCGATCCGGCCAAAGGCGCGGCGGGCATCCGCGAGCAGATTGCCAGCGCGGGACGCCCGCTGGTTAAAAAGCATTCGGTGAAGCTCGTGGGCTACGGCTTCGGCGGACCGGTCGATGCGGCGCGCGGCCGCGTGATCAAGAGTCATCAGATTGAGGGCTGGGACGATTTTCCACTCGCGGCCTGGACCAAAGAAACGCTGGGCGTGGCGGCGGTGCTAGGCAACGATGCCGACATGGCCGGGCTGGCCGAAGCGCATTTCGGAGCGGGCAAAGGACAAACTCCGGTGTTTTACGTCACCGTGGGCACCGGCATCGGTGGCGGGTTGATTGTCGATGGCAAGCCATTTCAGGGGCATGGCCCGGCCGTGGCCGAGATCGGCCATTTGCGCCCGGGGCTGCACGCTGACCGCGCCGACCAGACGGTCGAGTCGATTGCCAGCGGTTGGGGAATCGCCGCGGCGGCACAAGCCTATTTGAGCGGACCGATCTCCCACCCTCTCGGCGCCTTTCGCGGTGGTTCGCAGCCGCTCAAGCCCGAACTGGTGCTGCGGCGCCTGATCGACACCGAGGCGGAACTCGAGGAACACGCCGCCGATCTGCTGCGGCGTTGCGACCGCGAGCCCGAGGATTTAACCGCTAAAATCGTTGGCGAGGCCGCCCGCGACAAAAACCCGATCGCCGTCGACGTCTTGCAGCATGCCTGCCAGACGCTGGGCTGGGCGATTGCCCAGGTGATTACGCTCGTCTCGCCCGCGGTAGTGGTCGTTGGCGGGGGCGTCTCCTTGATCGGCGAAGAGCATTTTTTCAAGCCGCTACGGACCGCCGTCGACCGCTACGTTTTTCCGCCGCTCGGCGGCACCTTTCGCGTGTTGCCCGCCAAGCTTGGCGAAGAGATGGTTATCTACGGCGCGTTGGCCTTGGCGGCCCAGGCAGCCTCGCAGTAGCGCCGGTTAGCGTTCACCGTCTGACGTGTGCTTCGCAGTGCTACGAACTCATTATCGCCCGGACCGGGAATGAGCGTAGGGCCGCATGGGTACCGAGGCGTAATCGCCCGTGGCGTGGCGGCGGCGGACGAGGGTGCTCACACGCAACGCACGTGTGAGGTCGGCAAGAAGCTCGGGCGTGAGCGGTTCCAAGAACTCGATTTCGCCCGCTTGCTGGATGCCGACGAGGCGGCCGTCGAGCAACGCCAGCGCGTTGCGCGTCTTGGCGGGCACGCGCCGACCGCTGGTTAATACGC
>DASSFG010000862.1:0-4633 GCA_035694685.1 Pirellulales bacterium | reverse complement strand
TCGCTGATGGCGAAGACCCGCTCGATTTCAGCAGAGGACAGATCGGCCGTGGAGATCAGATTTCGCATTCGATAATGAGTGAAAAGTGGAAAGTGGAAAGTAAAAAGTCAAAAGTGCCAAGCAGACATCGTCCCTGTTGGTTACTTTTCACTTTCCACTTTCCACTTTCCACTGTCCTTTATTGCTCCCCACTCGGTTCCTTAAGCACTTCGGCAAGAATGTCGCAGGCGGCGTGGGCCTGCTCGGCGGTGAGATTGAGTGCCGGCAACAAACGCAAAACGTTGCCTTGAGTGCAATTGATCAGCAGTTTCCGCTCCATGCACGCTTTCACGACCGGCGCGCCTTCGCGAGCCAACTCGATGCCGATCATCATGCCCAACACCCGAACGTCTTCAATCACGTCGCATTGGCCACGCAGCTCTTCCAGCCGGCTGCGAAAGACCTCGCTCACCTGGCGGGCATTCTCCAGCAGGTTCTCGTCTTCGATCATTTCGATGGCCGCAATGCCGGCCCGCGCCGCAATCGGGTTGCCGCCGAAAGTGGCCGCGTGCATGCCGGGCCGTAGGCTGGGCGCGATTTCGGGCGTGGTCAAGAGCGCCCCGCCCGTAATGCCGCCGCACAGCGCCTTGGCCAGCGTCATCACGTCGGGCGTGGCGCCAAAATGCTGATACGCAAACCACTCGCCCGTGCGGCCGAAACCGCTTTGCACCTCGTCGAAGATCAACAGCAGTCCGTGCTCATCGCAGATTTCCCGCAAGCCAGGCAGAAAGTCCTGGGGAGGAATGTGAATGCCGCCCTCGCCTTGCACCGGCTCGACCATGATGGCCGCCGTTTCCGCGTCGACAAGTTTTTTGACGGCGGCGAGATCGCCATAGGGTGCGTAAACAAAGCCCGCCATCAACGGTCCCAGCCCTTCGTGATACTTGGGTTGAGCGGTAGCGGCCGTCGAGCCAAGCGTGCGGCCGTGAAAGCCGCCGGTGAAGGTGATGATCTTAAAACGCTGCTTAGGCGTGTGCAGCCGGGCCAGTTTGATCGCCGCCTCGTTGGCCTCGGTGCCGGAGTTGCAGAAAAACGCCTGCCCGCCGAAACTCCGCTCGGAAAGGGCCTTGGCCCACAGCCCCTGCGCTTCGATGTACCAGGTGTTCGGCACATGGATCAGCGTGGCGACCTGCTCCTGCACGGCTTCAACGACCGGAGCCGGGCAATGGCCCAAGAGATTGCAGCCCCAGCCCGGAAACAAATCCAGGTACCGGTTGCCTTCGCTGTCCCACACGTAGGAGCCCTCGCCGCGCGCCAGGCAAACGGGATAGCGGTTGTAGTTGGGAACGACGTACCGCTTGAAAAGCTCAATGACTTCAGCCGAGGAGGAGTGCTTGGAGGCGGGCGACGGTGCGACGGCGGCGGATGTGGCGGCCATAGATTGGAAAGCCTGGTTAAGGGAGTATGAACGACTTGTTTAAGACAATGACCGGCGGAGGTGGTTCGCTGCTCGCTGCACAACAAAAGTCAAAGTGCTACTGTCTGACGATCTCCGTGCCGACGCCGCTGCTGGTGTAAATCTCGAGCAACAGCGAATGGCGCAGGCGGCCGTCGATGATGTGAATCTTGCTCACGCCGTTGTCGAGTGTTTCGAGGCAGGCTTCGACTTTGGGAATCATGCCCGACTCGACCGCCCCGCTGGCAATCAATTCGCGTGCCTCGGCGGCGGTGAGCGAGTTGATCAGCGAATGGGGATCGTCTTTGCTGCGGCGCACGCCGTTGACGTCGCTCAGGAAAACCAGCTTCTCGGCCCGCATTTCCTGGGCCACGGCGGTGGCGGCCGTATCGGCATTGACGTTTAACTTTTGCTTGGCCGGGTCGATGCACATCGAAGGAATGACGGGCACGATGCCGGCGTAGCAAAGATTCTCGATCGTGGTCCGGTCCACGCGCGTCACCTGGCCCACGTGGCCGAGGTCGATCGGCTGGCCGCCCTCGCCGTCGAGCGACATCCGCTCGCCGAACAAGACGTTGGTCGTGTGAAAATTGAGCGGCGCCGCGCGGCCGCCCAATTCTTCAATGCGGTTGGCGATGTGCTCGTTCGTCTCGTAAGCCAAGATGCGCTCGACGATCGCCAGGGTGGCGTCGTCGGTAAAGCGGCGGCCTTGCACGAAGCGTGGTTGGAGTCCGGCATCGGTCATGGCCCGGCTGATGGCGGCGCCGCCTCCGTGAACGACCACCGGCCGCATGCCGACGGTGCGCATGAAGATAATGTCGAGCAGCAGGTGCCGCAGGGCATTGGCGTCTTCCATCACGCTGCCGCCCAGCTTGATGACGGTGATCTTGTCGCGGAAGCGACGGATCCACTCCAGTGCTTCGATCAGCACGTCGGCCTTTTCAATGGCGCTATACAAGGGCCTCGTCTCCTCGTCGTCGCAGATGGCCGGCCATTCGGCCAGGGCGCTTTTCACGGGCGGCAATTCTCCGTTGGTGAGCGGCCAGCGAACGAAAAAAGCTTCCCTATGGAAGCATCGCTACACCGGCGGACAATCATTTGGAAGAAAACGATCTATTGTAAAACAGCGGCGGGAGGTGTCAACGGGATGGGGCGTCGGGTAGTGATGACTTTTGCCTCAGAGTAAAGAAAAAACCGGCAAGAGGTGCCTAGCGGGGTGCGCGGGAATTAGGCAAACGGTTTACTTGGTTAGCTGCCATCGCTTCGTTCGTCGCTGGTCAGCGCATCAAGCCGCATGCGGCTAGTGTTCCTCATTCGATCTGTGGCAGGAATTCCACTTCCGCCACGTCTTCGTGTACACAGTCGAGACATTGAACCGTGGTGATTTTTAATGACTCCTGCCCTGGCACTTCGGCGGCCACTCTCTCGACAGATTCAAGCGTATTGAGGCTGCCGCACTTAATGCACTTCCGTTTTTCGGGGGTTTCGGCAGAAGTCATAGGGCCATTAGACCGCGCCGGGGCGGTTGGCGCAAAAGTCATCACTACCCGGCATCGAGGCAGTGATTTCATTCCCGTCGAGTCAAACGTACACCCGCAATTTTAATCTATTTTCTTGGAGTGCCCGAGAATCGGGCGAAACGATCACGGGTCCTGAATCATTCCAATTGCTACAAGTCCAGCCATTGCAGCAAGCGATACGCACGCCACTATCCAGCCCGTGACGGTCACCAATCGTGAACGACCTGCGTTGATGGCCAAAGCAATTCCAGAAACAAGAGGCGCAGCAGACCAGAGCAGCCCGATGGCTGCGGCTGGTCGGTCTTCCGATGGAACAGAACCGACGACGGCCGCAAATCCGGATGCCCAAGCCATCAACCACTACAGCGTCTTCAGAGAGAACTGTGGGCGTGGCATGCTACGGAGAACCGTTCGGGTCTTGAGTTGTCAGCCTGTCATTGCTTTGGCAAGACGCGCATTCGACTGAGACGACCGGAACTGTAAGTCGTTCAATTCAGCCACCATCTTGTTGCGCTGTGCCTCGAATGCTTCACTCGCCGCAGTTTCGTCGGCACGCCTTCGTCGCTCCCGCTCAAAGCGGATGCCCCCAAAGAACGCCCCCACGACCAGCATGGCCATCAGGAAGGCGCGGAGCGTGAATTGAGGGCGGCGCATGGCTACCGATCATCGTTGTTTGGTGGGGTCGTAAATGTCTTGACGATCGCCAAGTGGAGCAATGGCCTCACGAGAAGCATTAGCGACAAGACAAGCACCCCTGCAATTACCCACTTGGCGTTCGGCACTAAGAGCCAAAGAGCGACAGCGCCGACCATCGCCAGGATCGCAAGCAAGCTGAACTGAAAAAGGCGGTGCATGGGCTTATGCCGTTCGTCGGTTCTTAGCGCTGCCCGGGAGATGAACGCAATGCATATGCGAATTGGTAGCCGACCATAAAGCTAGCTTACCGCGCTCCGCTCCTTGGGTCGATTCTACCCGATTTGGGCGAAAGTAGGGTGCAAGCTGACCTGAAAACGTCGAGCTTGAATCAGTACCGGCATCGAGGCTCGACCGGTCCGTGAAGCTCAGGTCCATTTTGCATTTTGCCTTTTGATTTACCGCTCACCAGCAGGGCCCAATGAAAAATGCAAAATGCAAAATGGTATGCTGGGAGTGCTTTTCCGCGGGTTTGGCGTAGTTGAGAGTTCACTATATGCTGGATAGACATGAACTACTTTGCGCATGGCCGGCGGTTTGCCGAGGAGCCTTACTTCCTGGCGGGGACGGCGGTGCCCGACTGGCTGAACGTCGTGGCTCGGCGGGTCAAAGCCCGCGCGAAACTCGCGCGGCCGTTCGTCGACGACGACGATCCGCGGCTGGCGGCGTTGGCGCGCGGCATCGTGCAGCACCATGCCGACGACGCCTGGTTTCACGAGACACGGGCTTTCGCGGAGTTGTCGTGGCGGTTTACCGCCATGATCCGCGACGGCCTGCCGCCGGACGACGGCTTGCGGCCCAGTTTCTTGGGCCACATCCTGGTTGAAATTCTGCTCGACGGCTGCCTCATCGCCGATTCGCCCGGCGAACTCGAGCGGTATTACGCGGCCCTGGCGACGGTCGATGCGGCCTGGCTCGAATCGGCAGTGGCCCGCATGGCGACTGGCCATCCGACTTCGCTCGGCGACTTCGTGCCGCTGTTTAT
>DASSFG010000861.1:0-2323 GCA_035694685.1 Pirellulales bacterium | reverse complement strand
GGTGTGGCCTTCGGCCACCAACTGTAAGATTTGGCGCTGTCGTGGAGTCAGGCCTTCCGAGCCGTCGTGCGGCGCTTCGCATTGATCCAAGAAACCCGCGACGAAATACTTCGATACCGCCGGGCTAAGGTAAGTATCGCCGCGGGCGACGGCCCGGACGGCCACTTCCAGTTCACTCGCCGTCGAGTCTTTGACGAGATAGCCCTTCGCTCCACGGTGAAACGCGCGGCGCACGCACTCCTCGTCGACGTGCATTGACAACATCAATACCTTCGTCGCCGGGCATTGCCGGGCAACCTCGCCGGCCAACTCTAAGCCATTTAGCCTAGGCATCGTCAGATCGGCAATCAGCACGTCGGGTTGGTGAAGTTTCACGAGCGCCAGCGCGGCCAGCCCGTCGGCCGCTTCGCCTACCACTTCCGTTGCAGCGAACTCCTCTAGTAATCGCCGTATTCCGGCCCGCACCAGGCTGTGGTCGTCGGCCAGCAAGACGCGCGTCGGTGTGGAGATGGGCGCCATGACGCACATTACTCGGCGCCCCGCGCCGTTGGCCGGCGGCCCCGTCGACGCCCGTCGCCGGCCGGTCTAGGCGGAGCGGATGGTTCGAGTGGCAACGAAACTGTAATCGTGGTGCCCCGACCCAATGCGGAAACAATCGACATTCGCCCGTGAAGCAATCTCGCCCGCTCACGCATCGAAGCCAATCCAAAGCTCGGTGCTGATCCCGACGCCAGCGTCGCCACCGGCACGTTGAACCCCACGCCGTCGTCGGCCACGCGGAGCTTGAGCCATCGACCGACCCTGTTCAGGGTGACAGACAGGTGAGACGCTCGCGCGTGTCGCACCACGTTGGTAGTTGCTTCTTGGAGGATGCGGAAGCAATGTAGTTCCAAGTCGCCCGGCAGGCGCAGCGGCAACGCCGTTGCCGACAGGCGAATCGACAAGCCTGTGCGCTGGGCTACCCGCTCGAGGTGCCAGCGGACGGCGGGCTCCAAGCCGCAGGAATCTAAAACGGCAGGCCGCAGATCGAGCGAGACTTGGCGGATTTGCGCCAAGGTAAGTTGAACAAGCTCCAGGCTTTCATCCAACCGGCGTCGCGTCTCAGCGCTGGGCGCTTCACCCTTTAAGGCGAGAAGATTGATTGCCACGGCAGTGAGAGTTTGCCCTACTCCGTCGTGCAAGTCGCGGGCCAGCCGTGCCCGCTCGGCCTCCTGCGCAACCAACACCTGTCGCGCCAGCGACCGCCGCGCATTCGGCGGCGCATCGGCCGTCGTGCGGCTGGCATTAGAAGCCATCGTGAACAACTTTTGTCGGCGACGCATCAGGCGCTCATGGGCGAATCGGGGGCCACTCTGCCTGGAGCATCCTGCGATTTGCCATGCGGCGCGTCGGCCATGATCGCGCCCGCCTGCCTTAGGCCCCGTCAGTTTGTGGCATCGACCTAGCGATTGCAAGGGGTGCCATCACGTGACAAACCGATAGCCCGCGCCGCGGACGCTGAGAAAATGACGTGGATTGGCGGGGTCGGGCTCAAAATAGCGGCGCAAACGCATCACGAAGTTGTCGACGGTGCGCGTCGTTTCAATGTACGGCTGCCGCCACACGCGCTCCACCAGCTCGTTGCGGCTGATCACCCGCCCCTCGTTGTCGATAAAATATCGCAGCAGGCTGATTTCGACCGGCGTAAGCTGGATTTCCCGGTCGCCCGCCTTCGCTTCATAGGTGTCGAAATTAATCTCGTTGTTGCCAAACCGGTAGATATCGGCCACTCGGGGCGCTTCGCCGCGGCGGCGCGAACGCACGAGCAAACGGCGAACCATCGCCAGCAACTCGTCGAGCTCGAACGGCTTTTGCAGATACTGGTCGGCCCCTACGTCATAGCCGCGCGTGCGGTCCTCCGACAAGGTGCGGGCACTGAGCATCAACACTGGCACCTCGCTGCCTTGCGAGCGCAAACTCTCACACACGGCATAGCCGCTCATGCCGGGCAGCATCAGATCGAGCACCACCAGATCGACGTCCTCGGGGTTCTGCTCGAACGTCTTTAAGGCGGTCGCGCCGTCGGGCGCCACGGTGACGCGGTACCCCTCGCCTTCCAGATTGAACTTGATGCCGAAGGCCATGTGGGCCTCGTCTTCGACGATCAAGATGTGCTTCTGTTGCTCCGCCATGACGCTTTCTCTCAGCCTGTCGGTGCAACAACCGGCGCGGGCAGCGGCTGCTCATGACGCTCGGGGCTGGCAGGCCCCGCGCGTGACAGCGGTTCGTTGCCCGGCAGTTCGACCTCAAATACCGTGCCGCGTTGCGTACCGCGGCCGCGCAC
>DASSFG010000860.1:0-3989 GCA_035694685.1 Pirellulales bacterium | reverse complement strand
CCAAACCCGACGGGACGACCTACTTCGCACTCAAGCTCTCGCCGCAACTGGCACAGCCCAAAGTGCAGCCCATCGATCTTGTGGTGATGTTCGACACGTCAGCCAGCCAGGTGGGCGTTTTCCGAGAGAAGGCGCTCGGAGCTCTCAGCGCTCTACTGGCCAGCCTGGACGCAAACGACCGCGTGGCGTTGGTGGCTGTGGACGTAAACGCAGTTCCCTTGACTCAATCGCTCGTGGCGCCGAACGGCGCAGCAATCAATCAGGCGCTTGTATCTTTGCAGCGCCGCGTGCCGCTTGGTTCGACCGACATGCGGCAGGCCCTCGAAGCCGCGATCACGCTTTCGCTGAAGTCGCAGCAAGCGGAGCGGACACGCTCGATCGTCTACCTGGGTGACGGAATCAGCACGGCGAACCCCGTGATGCCGCCCGCGCTCGCGCGTTTCGAAGAGCAATTGAAAGACGCCCGTATTTCGTTCAATAGCTATGCCATCGGGCCACGCGTGGCCGGCGACCTGCTGGGCGCCTTAGCGAGTCACACGGGCGGCATGTTCGTGGCCGACGACGACGAGGTGCAGGCTCGCCAGACCGGCGCCTACCTGGCGGCCATCGCTCGCTCACTGGTGATCTGGCCGATCACGGCGAAGTTCCCTTCGGCCGTCAAAGAAGTTTATCCCCGTGAAATGCCGCCGCTGCGCTTCGACCGCGAAAGCGTGCTGATCGGAACGATGTCGCCCGACGCCATCGAGTCGCAACAGCCGTTGGCCATTGAGCTGGCGGGCGAGTTGGTGGGCAAGCCGGTGACTTTAAAGTGGCAGGTCGTCCCGGAGAAGCCCACGGCCGACAACGCCTATCTGGCAAAGGTTGAAGAGATCGCCGCGCGCACCAATGGCGTTGGGCTGGCGATTGTGGACAGCGAAGGCCTGAATCTGGTGCGCCGCTTCAGCAATTACGGCGCTCAGCAGCTCGCCCGGCTGGGCGAACGTGCGATGGCCGTGGGCCGGACCGACGAGGCCGCACAACTGGCCGGCGCGGCAGAAGAGCTCAGTCCGGTCAACGCGGAGGCCAACCTGGTGCGTACCGCGGCTGCCCGCCTCAAGCAGCGCGCTGGCAACGACCTGCGCCTGGCCCGTGCTCCCGACGAAGAGATTCCTGCCGGGGCGGGCGAAAGCGAAGCCCGCGACGGCGAATTGCTTGATGACATCGAGCGGCAGAACCGGGTCTTGCAAGGCTTTTTGCAGACGGAAGTCAACCATGAGCTGAACCAGGCAAACGCCGCCATGGGCACCGATCCGGAAGCCACGATCGACCGGCTCAAGCTGCTCTTGGACAAGGTGCAACGCACCGCTGAAATCAATCCCGAAGTGCGGGCACAAATGGTCGACAAGATCGAAGCCGTCCTGCGGTCGGCCAATCGCATGGCGACCCTCAAGGCCCAGAAGGATTTGGAGCGTCAACAAATCGCCGCCGAAGGCGAGGCCCGCGAACGCATCAACCGCGAGCTGTTCTTGCAAGAGCAGAAGGTCGATCAGCTCATGTCGCGGTTCAACGCGTTGATGGACGAAGAACGTTTCCGCGACGCCGAGGCGCTGGCCGACATCGCCGAAGAAATGCAGCCGGGTAGCCCCGGTCTGCGCGGCGCCGAGCTCACCGCCCGAATGGTTGGCTGGACGGCCGACATGACCCAGATACGCGACATGCGACACAAAGGCTATGTCGATGCGACCATGCAAATCGAGTTGGCCCACGTGCCCACGTCCGACGAGCCACCGATTCTCTATCCCGATCCCGAGGTGTGGCAGTTGCTCACCGAGCGACGGAAAAAGTACAAGTCGGTCGATCTGACGCAGCACGGTCCCAACGAGGCCAAGATCCTGGCCGCGCTCGATGAGAAGACCGAGCTCGATTTTGCTGAGCAGCCATTGACCGACGTGATCGACTATCTCAAGCAGCGCCACGACATCGAGATTCAGCTCGATCAGAAGGCACTCACCGACGCTGGTGTCGGCACCGACACGCCAATCTCGCGCAGCATCAAGGGCATCACTTTGCGTTCGGCACTCAAGCTGTTGTTGAGTGAGCTCGACCTGACGTACATCATTCGCAACGAAGTGCTGATGATCACGAGCAAGACGGAAGCCGAGAGCATGCTCAGCACCCGTGTCTACCCGGTGGCGGACCTCGTGATACCGACGGCGCCGCTGCTCTTCGGGGGCCGCGGGTTCAACGTGCCTGACGACGAGCCTTCCGAAGCGAAGCACGAAGAGAAGTTTCGCGCCTTTGCGGTGGGCGATGATTTGACGCTCGGCAAAGGCAAGAAGAAGGCCGCGGCGCAGTCCAAGGTCACTGCACCCAAAGACGCTGCCCCCAAAGACGCTGCCCCCAAAAAGCCTGCGCGTCAAGGCGCCGCGACCAAAGCCGCTAACCCCCAGTTCGAGCAACCCGCAGCCGGAGAGGCCGACGAGGCTTTACCCGGCGTTGACAAAGAAGTGGCGGCAGCGGCCGAGCGAGTGCGACGGCGTGCGGCGAAAGTCGAAGTGATCCACGTCGAAGTCAAAGAGGGCGCCGACATCGACGCGGTGTGGAACGATTACTTCGCCGCCCACAGCGGCGAAGACAAGGCGCCCTCCGAGGCGAGCGTCCGCGAGACGGTAGCCCGGTTGATGAAGGACCACAAGTTCGACCATGCCATCGCCTGCATGTACGCGGCCCTACGAAACCAGCAAGGCCAGCCGTGGATGTACGAATCCCTGTCGATCGCCCTGCAAGCAGACCAGCGCTCGCCCGAGGAAATCGAACGAGTGCTGCTGTCGGTGCTCGATTTCGCCACCAACCCGCTGGAAGTCATGTACTTGGCGCAATACATGGCCCGCTCGGGGCTGGAGAAGCGGGCCTTGCAGTTGTTCCAGCAGGCCAGCCAGGTGTGGCCCTTCGCACCGCAGCCGTACGTAGCCGGCTTGCAGCTCGCCCAGAAGCTCGACGACCTCGAGGGAATCGAATGGGCGACCCTGGGAATTCTGAGCTTGCCTTGGCCAAGTCAGCAGAGCCAGGTCTGGGACAACGGCTGGCAGGCCGCGCAAGCCTTGCTCGAGCGGCTCCGCAGTGAGAATCGCAAGACTGAAGCCAACGACTACAAGAAAAAGATGGACGAGGCCATGACGCGCGATCTTGTCGTCGTTCTTTCCTGGAGCGGCGAAGCCGACGTCGATCTCTTGGTGGAAGAACCCGCAGGCTCGGTCTGCTCGTTCCGCATTCCGCGCACTCTTTCCGGCGGTATTATGCTGGGCGATACCGTGGCGCGCTCCAAGAAAGAAGAGCTCAAGGCGGAAAGTGCCCAAGAAGCCTACGTGCTTCCCAAGGGCTTTAACGGCGACTACCGCATTCTCGTTCGCCGGGTCTGGGGTAAGGTGACCGCGAACAAAGTGACCGTCGACGTGATCTGGCATTATTGGACCAAGAAAGAACGTAAGCAGACCATGCAAATCGACCTCAGCGGGGGAGAGGCCGTGTGCGTCGTCCCGCTCGAAGACGGTCGGCGCACCGAGCCGCTCGAACAACAGCAGTTGGCCAACGCCGTGGCAAATCAGGTCGCCTTCCAATGGTTCTGGTATGCTCTCAATCAACAGCGGCTGGCCAATCCTGGCAACCAGGTCGACGTCAACCGGCAGATCAACTCGCAAAGCGACTATAGCGCGGTCGACAGCATGTCCAAGTCTCGCGCCAAGCAGCCGGGCGGGCCCGGTCTGAACCGTGTGAACCCCTTCTTCGTGCGCGGGGCGGCGGGCTATCAGCCGGTCATCAGCAGCTTTCCGCAAGGCGCGCAGATGTTCACGAACGCGGTCGTTTCGGCGGACCGGCGTTACGTGCGCGTGTCGCCCGTGCCGTTCTTTTCAGAAGTTACGCAGGTCAACACCTTTAACTACTTCACCGGCGCCAGCGGCACCAGCGGCGGTGGCGGCGGCGGCGGTTTCGGCGCGGGCGGCGGCGCGGGC
>DASSFG010000859.1:0-4861 GCA_035694685.1 Pirellulales bacterium | reverse complement strand
CAATAATTGTCGCCTCGGTCGCTTAATAGTACAAGTTTGTTACGGGCCGGCTAAATGACCGCAGCGCGAAGTTATTCTACTTGAACCACAGGTTCGCCTAACACATCGAACAGCGGCTCAATGCCCAATCCCGCGGCGGCGCTGGCGGCCATGCGACCGTGGCGGCGTTGTGGGGCGCCGTCGGCGATGCTGACGGTGACGTAGCTGTTGAAGTCAGTGCTGGTGAATAAGAGCTCAGGCGGCGTGCTGTGGGCGAGGTGCGCAATGGCCGCTGTCACGATGTCGCCGCCCCAACTGTCTTCGATCGTCATGGCAATGCCCAGCGAAACGCACAGGTCGCGGGCCTGCCGGGCTTTCGTCAAGCCGCCGAACTTGCTGATCTTGATGTTCACCACGTCCATCGCCAGATCGGCCCGGCCGCGCAACACCACGTCGATGCCGTCGATCACCTCGTCGAGCACAAAGGGATGGTCGGTATGTCGCCGCACCGTGAGGCATTCTTCGTAGCTCAAACACGGCTGCTCGATGTAGACGTCGACGTCGCCCACGGCCCGCACAACGCGCAGCGCATCGTGTGCCAGCCAACCGGTGTTGGCGTCGGCCACCAGCCGGTCGCCCGGCTGAAGCTGGGCGGAGACGGCCCGAACGCGCTCAATGTCGACGTCGGGATCGCCGCCCACCTTAAGTTGGAACCGCCGATAACCGTCGCTGCGGTATTTGGCGACCTTGGCCGCCATTTCGTCGGGCGACTCCTGCGAGATGGCGCGATAGAGCGCGAAGTCGTCGCCGAAACGCCCGCCGAGCAAAGTGCAGACCGGTTGGCCGGTGGCCTTGCCCAGGATGTCCCAGCAGGCCATGTCGATGGCCGATTTGACGTAGGCGTGCCCCTTCATCGCGGCGTCCACGCGGCGATTGAGCCGTCCCAGCTCCAGCGGATTTTCGCCGATGAGGTGCGGCCCCAGCTCGGCGATGCCGGCCCGGCAGCCGGCGGCGTACGCCGGCAGATAAAACGGTCCCAACGGGCAGACCTCGCCGTAGCCGGTGAGGCCCTCGTCGGTATCGACCCGCACGACGGTGCTGTCGAACACGCTCATCGATTTTCCGCCCGACCATTTGTAGCTCCCTTCGTGCAAGGGCAGATCGACGCGGTAGGCCGAGATTCTTTTGATTTGCATAGTAGGATGGCTTGCGTCCACGGCTCAACTCTGTCGTCCCTACGGGAACCTCACTTTGTCGCTGATCTAAACCCATACAAAAACCCCTGCGTGGTCATGAAGTACGCTTCGCCCGACTCATCTTCGCCGAACGAAAACACGGGCATGACGTTGCCGGGAATGGGGTGGTTCGCCAGCACTTGCTTTTTGGCGGCGTCGTATTGCAAGGCATACACCTTGCCGGTGATGTAATCCGCATAGAGATAGGCGCCGGCCAACTGGGGCACTTGCTTGCCGCGGTAGACGTGGCCGCCGGTGATCGACTTGCCCACGTCGTGATGATATTCGTAGATGGGGTCGATTAAATCCGGCCGCGCCTCAGAGCCGTGGGGGCCGAACTTGTGTCTTCCCTCACGCAAGTTCCAGCCGTAGTTGCCGCCGCGCACGATCAGGTCGATTTCTTCCCACAGATCTTGGCCGACGTCGGCCGCCCAAAGCACCTTTGTCTTTGGATCGAACGCCATTCGCCAGATGTTACGCACGCCGTGAGCCCAGATCTCGCCGCGTGCGTCTTTGCGGCCGACAAACGGATTGTCCTTGGGAATGGCATAGCCCAGCTTTCCGTCGCGATGGTCAACGTCGATGCGCAGAATGGAACCGAGCAAGGTGGCCAGATCCTGCCCGTTGCCTTTGGGGTCGTCGCGCAGCCCGCCGTCGCCCAGTCCGACATAGAGGTAGCCATCGGGTCCGAACACGATCGTGCCGCCGTTGTGGTTCCAGTACGGCTGCGGAATGCGGAGGATTTCTTCTTCGGAATCGGGGTCGGCACGGTTGGCGTCGTCCTTCGAGACGCGGAAGCGCGAAATGACGGACGTATGCGGCGCGTCGGTGGTGGTGTAATAGGCGAAGAACTCGCCGTTGGCTTTGTATTGCGGGTGAAAGGCGAGGCCGAGAAAGCCTTCTTCGTTCTCTTTGTCGTCGTAGCGCACGCGCGACTCGATGTCAAGAAAGACCGCGGCTTCGCTGACGTCGGGGTCGTTTGGAAAGACGAGTATTCTGCCAAGCTGCGAAGGTACGAAGACGCGTCCGCTGCCGTCGCCCGCATGAGTCAGCAGCATTGGCCGGTTGAAATCGAGGTTCGGAAAGGCCCGTTCAACGCGCACGCCGAGCGGGCTCTCATCGACCTCGATCGCGGGGATGCCGACCAGGTTGATGGCCCACAGCGTACCCGTTTTCATGTCGGGCACCAGTAGCCGGTGACGTGCTTCATCCAGGCAGAGATCGGCCGCCGACTCGAATTTGGCGAGCAACGTGGGAGCGTGACTCTCGCGGCCCAGCACGGAAACTTCGCCGGTGCTCCACTGGCTGACGTAGATCTTGCCGTTTTTATCGCGAGCGACTCCGTCGCCGCCGGGATAGCCGTTGGCTTGGCGCACCATTTTGCCATCGGCAACGTTTACTTGCTGCAGCTCGCCGGAGGCGAAGTCGAGCATGAGCAGCTTGCCCGGACCGTCGCTGAACAGACCATTGGGCGCGTTGAGCCCCTTCGTTTTTGAAGGATTCGTGACGACCGTTGCTTCTTCCTTGGTCGAGATGCGAAAGACGGCGCCTTCGCCGCCTTTCAGATCGCCCGAATCGGAGACGTAGAGCGTGCCATCGTCGTCGGCGCAGACGTCGTTGAGAAACCGCGGACGCGTGGGAAATTGGTCGACCGCGACGAATACGGTCGCCGTGCCTCGTTCGTCGATGCGCCAGACGCCGCGCTTGTCAGCTACGAACAAGGCGTCGTTAGCAAACGTAATGCCCTTGGGATCGTCGAGCCCCTTGGCAAAAGGCTTTGCGTGGCCATCGGTCAGGAGCATCACGCCCCCATCGCCGTCTTTTTCGAATTCGCCAATGACGGTGACGTAAATTTGGCCGTTCCAGCCCAGCGTCACCGATTCGGGGTTCTTCAGCCCTTTAACCAGCAACGTGGGTTGTTTATCGGCGGCCGACGCGAGCTGCGAGCCGAGCAAGACGATGGCCAAGACGACGAACGAGGGAAAGCGGAAAGCAACTGGTGAAAGCATGGTGAAGCGCAAAGGCGGGATTGTAATGGAAGATGTAATCGCCGAGGGTAACCTGCCGACCAAACCAACGCCAGGGGGGCGGACCCGCTCAATGCTCTGCTTGTCCTGACCGACCGAGAACGCGCCGTAGCCAGTTTGCCAATGAAGTTTTGAAACTGCGGCCCTTCGCGAGAATTGTCCCCTGCGCGGCGGCACCAGCTTTTGGAGTGCGGCGATTTATCGCCGCTTTTGTCAGTCGGGGAGCGACCTTTCTTTTCGTCGTGCCGGTCCTCGGTCGCTGGCCGACGCACCGAAAGAAAGCGGCTCCGCCGCAAGTAAAAGCGGCGATAAATCGCCGCACTCCAAAGGGTTGCGACCCCTTGGACAAGCGAATCGCAATCGCTCATGGATGAAAGCACCGGGATCCACTTATTGCAGATGAAAGTCGATCACCAGCGGCAGATGGTCGCTGGCGCGGCGGGCGAGATGGCTGGAAATCACGCGAGCATGCCGCACCGTGACGCGGCCACGATGAAAGATCTTGTCGAGTGAGCCCAGTGCCATCCAAGCGGGAAAGGTGCGAAAGCGCGAGGGCGGCGCCGTCGAGGTCTGAAAGAGATGCTCGCTAAATGGACCGTGCGCAAGCGTGTTACGCCAGTCGTTGGTGTCACCCACGATCAAGGTCGGCAGGTCGGCCGATTCGCGAAACAACGCGTGCGAGAGCAAATGGTTTACCTGCCAGTGCCGCTCGACCTCCGCCAGCCCGAGGTGCCAGTTCACCAGGTGCAGCGGCCCCTCGGGCGTATCGACCACCACCATTTGCGCTCCGCGCAGCTTGCGTTCCTGGTAGCGCAAGGAAATCTGATGGTGCTTTGTGAGCGGCCAGCGCGAAAGGACCAGGTTGCCATAGCCGCCGGTGCCGCGACCATGATTGCGCTGGTAGAGATGCCCAACGGCGTGAAAGTAGTCGATCAGAATGCGGGCCTGGTCATCGTGCGCCGATCGTCGAGCGTGCTGGCTCACCTCTTGCAAGCAGAACAGATCGGGGTTTTCGTGCTCGATGACCTCGATCACGCGATCCAAGCGGTAACGACGGTCGCGTCCGCCAATGCCTTTGTGGATGTTGTAGGTCAGCAGTCGCATGGGAGAGGCAACAGGTATCAAACGCTGCGACCACATGTAACGATCGCAGACATGGCTAGCCGGCCCATCGCTGCAATGACGAATGACGAATGACGAATGACGAAAGAAGTCCGAATGACGAAGCCCGAGTCACGACGGATTGGAGTGCGTCATGGATTTCGTCATTCTTTCATCATTCGTCATTTGGGCATTCGTCATTTTCTTCGCAGGCTCGCTGGTCCCAGCCTACGCCGCCGTCTCCGCCGGCGGCGGTTCGATCAGCTTAAATAAGGCTATCGAACATGGCGAGAGCTGATAAACCGGGCCTTCGACGAGGTGCGTGACACCTTCGTCTTTCGTGGCGGTATCGAACATCAGTTCGTATTTTTGTGCTGGCTCGAGCGCTGGCAGCGTGAAGTCGATGCGCGTGGCGTGATCGGCGTTGAACAGCAAGAGCAAGGTGTCGCCGTTGATCTCTTCGCCGTGCTCGTCGACGTCGATCGATTGGCCATACAGCTCGACGCCGAACGACCGCAC
>DASSFG010000858.1:0-3809 GCA_035694685.1 Pirellulales bacterium | reverse complement strand
CCATGTTCAAGTTGAAGCCCGCCGGCAATGCCCATCGCGGATTATTCGATTTCTCTGCCACGAGGTAGGCCACCTCGCGGTCGGCCCGGCCGCGCCAAAAGGTCCGCGTGCAACCAGCGCTGGTGATGGTGAGCGAAAGCGCGAAAAACGCGATGAGATTTTGGATTTTGGATTTTGGGTTTTGGATTGCAGAGGCGTTCGCAGCACCCCTGAACCCTGAACCCTGAACCCTGTGCCCTCTCTGGGCCCAATCCAAAATCCAAAATCCAAAATCTAAAATCGCCAGCACCGGGTTGCCTCCCTGTTGAATCTACGCCCCACGCCTCTCGCGGCGGCCCAATCGTCCGCCGTAATGCAAGCGCGTGTCCGCCTCGGTTAAACGCCCCGCCAGCCGCGCTCCCGGAGAGCAGCCGGCCTATCAGGACTTCGGCTGGTAAAATATACGGCCTTTAACGATTCTGCCGGTCGTACCGATAATGCGCCCTACTGGTGAAAGGAAAGGCGGAGGTAACGCGTAGGTTCCTTCTCTTGGCGGGACAAAGACTTGCGTCGCTCGATGGCGCCCTTGGAGGGTTGGCTTGCTAGCCCGGCACCTCGCACGACGACGATCCTGGGAAGGCCATCCCTCCCAAAACGTCGCTAGTCCATCCCGTCGCGCGAAGCGGTGATGAGCTAGGGGAGGCGAACCACCCTCGTTGTCCTACTCCGTGGCGCCGTGCGGTTGATTTGCGACACAGCCCGATGATAGGCGAAGGAGAGGGCGGCCAGCAAAAGCGTTGCGCCGATTCCCAAAGGAAGGAAAATCGTGACGACGCAAAAGCCCCACAGGTCGAGAGATTGCCAGAAGCGGCAGAAGGGGGGCACGGCGGCGGCCACAGCCGCCACCACCGTCATGGCGACGAACAAGCTGCTTAACCTGAACTGTGCGCCTGGCATAGCTCGGTCACAATTGCTTGACGATGAACTTCTTCACTTCTACGATGGCGTCATTATCGGCGTACAGGTAGACGGGGGCGGAGGGCAGCCGGCGGGCCGTCTTCCAGGCATCTCCCTCGACCGGCAAGCCGTCGACAAATGCTGCCCGCGATAGCGGCGTGAACACGTAACGTACCGTATGCCAGCGGTTCGGCTGAATCGTAAAGTTCCAGCCTCCTGACGTGTTGTGCGACCAGAGCCTGATCTGGTCGCCGGTCGTGCGTAGCACGAGCGTCACCTCGATCGCTCCTTCGAATTCGACCGCGGTCTCCAATCCTCTGCCGGTTTCTACCCGCACGATCTCGCCCGTCGGCGCGTCGCGCTGAAAGCCGCGCCAAGTGAACAGCTCCCAACTCGGCAAGCCTTCGTCGGTGGCCAAGAGCATCTTCAGCCGGTCGGCGGCGCGCTCGCGGCTAATGTCGACGAGCGACTTGTAGGCGTTGGCATACCACTTTGCCGCCCGCATGTGCAGATAGTGCCGGCCTGGCCAGGGTTCTTCTTCGGCGCGGGCCCACCAGGCGTCGGCCACGGCGATTTGCCTGGCGGGGTCGACGAATTGTCCGGTCAGCGAGGTTTCGCTGGCGGCGAGCTTTTGCCACTCGGGGTCGTCCGACCTGGTCAGCTTGGGCAAGGCCGCGTTCCAATCGCCAGTGGCACACAACTCAAAATGTCCCACGACCTGGTTGGCGTGGGCGTCGAGCGGCATGGTTTTGAGCGTCTCGCGGGCCTGCTTCACGGCCTCGATTTCGCCGGCCAGCTTGGCGGTACCGTCGGCGCGGCCGGTGATCATCTTTTGAATCGCCTTGTCTTTAGTGCGCTTGGCCAACAATTGCGCCTGCGCGCCGGCCTTTTTCACCGTGGTGGCGTCGCCGGCGTTGAGCGCCTCAAGCATCAGCCGGCAGGCGGCGTCGCCCAGTTCCCAAATCCGCTCGGGCGTTTTGGCGGCCTTGGCCGCGTCGATCAGCGACCGAATGCGCAAATCCATGCCGTCGACTTCGAACGACCGCGCAAGCTGATCGATCGTCTTCCAAGCCAGGTCGAGGTCTCCTGTGGCCTCAGCCAGGTCGATGGCCTGGTTCAAGAGCACGTAGGCATAGGGGGCGCCTTTGTCTTCGAGAGCGGCTTTCTCGGCCAGCTCTTGGGCCAGGCTGCGCTTCTGATCGGGCGACTTTGCCGCCTTCAGGGCGCTGGAAAAGTTCTTTTGCATCTCTTGCCGCGCCTTTTTGATGGCATCCTCATCGGGCGGCGGCGCGCGTTGCTCTCTGCCGCTATCGGAAGCAATATCGGGAAAGATGCGTTCGCGCGTCTTGGTTCTTGGCGTGTCGATCGAATCCAAATCTTTTATAGTGCGGCCGAGGTAGATGTGGTCGAAGCAAGCCCAATCGCCATCGACCGCACTCAACGCCAGGCCGTTAAAATCAAATTCACCGAAGTCAGTGGCCAGATCGCGCGTGACGACGACAAAGTCGGCGGGAAGCTGGTCGGAAATCTTCACGGCCGGGCCAAGCGTGTTTGTCGTGCCCGCGCAGTATCTAAACCAATTGCTGGGGTAATGAAGCTGCACGAAGATTTCCTCACCGCCGTGTTTCTTCCAGGCAAACCGCAGGTAGCGATATTCGTCCGGACCCTGCGGGCTCTTGCGGATTCGCACGTTAAGCCCGGGCAACGCTTCGCAATAGCGCTGTTTACCCATGACCATGACGCTGGCCTTGCCGGCGTAACGCTCATTCTGCGTGAGTACGGCCTGGCCCTCGCCTACATTCAAGGCGCTGACGAATTCGGGTTCATCCTCGAAGATCTTCAGCACGCCGGCCGTCGATTTTTCCGGAGATGTCGTCGCCACCCGTGGGGTCGTCGTTGGTGGTTCGGGGGCTAACGGCAGAACTTCGATTTTGCTGAAACGGCACGCGGCGCTGTACGTACAAAGTCCCAAACGTGTCACGTCGGGTAGTGCCCAGCGTGAATCCATCGACAATCGTCCCGCATCGCCATGCCAGTCAATGATCTTCGTCCCGTCAACGGTGACTTCGACGCCGCCGCGTCGCACCGTGTAGATGAATTTGGCAGGCTTACCATCGGTCAGCAATCGGCCTTTGTGCGTGCTTTCGTTTTCATGGCAATCCTTGCCGTCCAGGTTTTGTAACCCGGAATGTTTGCCATCATAGCCATCCACCGTGGCCATGGTCTGGTGACCATCGACGACGAGTGCGGCGGAATGTCCCCGTTTACCCTTGAGCCGTTCCGCCACCACGGTCAATTGGTATTCCGCGCCTGGCGGCGGTGGCAGCGTGAGCCTGGCATATGCGGTGTCTGGCGACACGAGGACTCCATCCACTAGCGTCCAATCGCCGTTCACCGAGTCGCGCTTGACATCGACTTGCTTGAGCAAGTCGATTGAGCCTCCAGCGATGGCGGTGGGCGAGGGCGATGTGGGCTCGGGCGCCAACGCCGTAATTTCGAGCTTGCTAATTCGACAGACCGTTGCATGCACCGACAAGCCGAGCCTGGTTTTGTCGGGCAAGGCCCACTCGCGAATCATCGATAGGTGAGATGCGTCGCCGGCCCAATTGAGAATCTGCTCGCCATCGACCGCCGCTAGAACGGAGTTGGGGTGGACGAAGAAGACCAGATTGAACGGCTTGCCAAGGTTGAGCAGTCGGCCGCGGTGCGTGGTTTCGTTGTCATTGCAGCTTTTTCCGTCGACGGCCTCAAGCCCCGTATGACTGCCGTCCCAGCCATCGACAGCCGCCGTGACTTGCTGGCCCCCAACCAATAAGACGGGGCCGATGCCATATCTCCCGTCGACCCGCTCCACGACCATTTCTAGACGATAA
>DASSFG010000857.1:0-5279 GCA_035694685.1 Pirellulales bacterium | reverse complement strand
GACTTGCGCGTCGGCGATTGGAACGCCGACGACGCCCGCTGGGCCAAACTGCGCAGCTCGTTCGCCGGTCTGCCGCAGCCGGTGCGGTTCCATTTGCTGGCCTATACGCAGCCGCCGCAGGCCGACGTGGCCGTGCGCGTGACCAACCTGCGTCGCCGCAAGCTGGGCGATGCCGCCGAGCTGTTGCTTTCCCTACGCCTCTCGCGAAGAGCAGGCGCCGACGCCGTCACCGTGCCCGTGCAGTTCGAGCTGGGTGGCGCAAGGTCGACGTTGAGCGTCGAGTTGTCGGGCACAAGCGTCGAGGTGCTCGAACACCGTCTGCCCGTCGATCGCCAGCACCTGCACGGCTGGGGACGCGTTTCAATTCCGGCCGACGCCAACCCGGCCGACAACGAATACTATTTCACCTACGATGCCACGCAATCGGCCCATACGATTGTCGTCTCGGACGAGGCCTCGGTGGCCGAGTCGCTGCGCTTAATGGCGTCCATCTCGCCCGATCCCAGCGACGCTTGCTCAGCGGAACTTATTTCCGCCGCGCAGAGCAGCGAAATTGATTGGGACAAGGCCGCCTTGGTCCTCTGGCAAGCGCCGTTGCCGGCTGGTGACGCAGCGCGGCAGCTCATGGCCTTTATCGACCGCGGTGGGCAAGTGATCTTCTTTCCGCCACGACAAGTGAGCGGCGACGAAATTTATGGACTGCGATGGGAGACATGGTCGCCCGTCAAAGACGACGTGGTGGTCGATCGTTGGCGAGGCGATGAAGGGCTGCTGGCCGACACACAAAGCGGCGCGGCGTTACCCGTGGGCAAGCTGAAGCTGAAAAACGTGTGCGTGATCGGGGGTGAAGCAACGCCCTTAGCCACGCTGCAAGGCGGCACGCCGCTCATGGTCCGTGCCCAGACGCCGCGCGGCGGCGTCTTCTTCTGTGCCACCACGCCGGCCGCCGGCGATTCGAACCTGGCCAGCGAGGGCGTGGTGCTGTACGTGGCGATCCAGCGGGCCTTGGCTGCAGGCGCAGTGGCGCTCGGCACGGCCCGACAGTTCGTAGCGGGCAGCCAGCCGGCTGACGATGCCGTTCTCTGGCAAAAACTGGCCGGCAACCAGTCGGCGCTATCGAGCGAGAACGCGGTGCAGGCCGGCGCTTATGCCGACGGCGAAATCCTTTTGGCAGTGAACCGCTCCGCCGATGAAGACCGCAGCGACGTGTTGGCCGACGATCGCGTTGCCGCGCTCTTCGAGGGAGTCGACTTTACCCGTATCGATCAGGTCGCTTCGCGCGAGCGTTCGTTGGTGGAAGAACTTTGGCGACCTTTTTTGATTGCCATGATGGGCGTTCTGTTGGCCGAAGCCTGGCTCTGCCTGCCACGGCCCACTTTGGAGCGCGGCGATTCATCACCGTTTCCGTTTGCCGAAGAGCGGCCTTTTGCAGTCCATTGACGTCCATCCTGGCCGAGAGCAACTGGCCTTTTTCAATCGGCTACATAGTAACTCCGCGAAGATCCTTTCCAGCGGCAAGGAGAGGCGGTATGCTCGCGGCATGGAAAACTCCGACAATCCCTATCAGGCGCCGCAGTCGGCGTCGGCTGAGCCGTCGATCGCGTCGGCCGGTGGAGGGCTGGCGCGGCAGGTGGCGGTGGTGGCCATTTTGATGATGGTGCAGGGCGGGTTGGAAATGCTGATGGGAGTTTTTTTCCTGATTTTCGGCGGAACAATGGCCGTTTATGCCCGGCAGGAAGCGGTCGAGCAGGGGCTCGCCTTTGGCGGCGTTTCGGGCGTCATGGGCATGGCCGGCCTCGTGACCGGGCTATTGCACGTCGTCGCCGGTTGGCAGAATTATTTTTTCCGTAGGCGATGGCTGGGGATCCTGGCCCTCTTCACGGGGCTCGGTTCGATGCTCACCTGCTATTGCCTTCCTACCTCGCTGGTCCTGATGATATATGGATTGATCGTGCATGCCAGCGCGCAGACGGCATGGGCCTTTGAGCTTGGCCGTCGCGGCATGTCGCGCGAACAAATCATGATGGCACTTTACACGCAAGGCTATTGACGGCCATGACCACCAACGCACCCCTCAGGCCCGGCGGACTGACCGCTCTTTGCATCCTGGCGATCGTTCTAGGCGCGCTGGGAGTGCTCATGGCCGTGGTCACGGTTGCGGGAACTTTCTTGCAAGATCCCATGCAACGAGCGTTGTCGAAATGGCAGGAAAATGGTGACGAAGAAGCGACGCGTGCGCAACAACAGCTAAACGATGAGACCCGTGCGTTCGCTGAAGCGCACAAGGTGCGAAACATTGTCTTCTCAATTTTAAAGCTCCTGGTGGCCGGCGGCCTGCTGACGGGCGGTATTCTTACGCTACGGCTTCGGCCACACGGGCGGAAGATTCTGTTGATTGCATTGGCCAGCGCTATCGTCTTCGAGATCGCCCAAATCTGGCCCGCAGTGGAGGCGATACCGTTCACGCAGCGGGCCATGGAACTGAGCATGGAAGTCCAACAGAAGCAAGTGCAGGGCAAGGGACAGAACGCCGACGATGCGGCGGCCATGATGCGCGTGATGGCCAAAGCGATTACCGCGATGCAATTGATGGTCATCGCAGGCATGTTTTTGGCCAAGACCGGCTTCTATGCATTCGGGCTTTGGTACCTGACGCGGCCCCATGTCGCCGCACTGTTTGTTCGAACGGCGGTTGCCGATTTCTCCTTGCCCGACGCAGAATGGCGTTAACCATATGGCAAACCAGCGCGATTCACGGGTGGCGGTCTACACCGGTTCGTTCGACCCGATTACCCTCGGCCACTTGAACATCATCGAGCGGGCCAGCTCGCTGGTCGACAAGCTGATCGTGGGCATCGGCATCAATGCCGGCAAAGACCCGATGTTTACGCCTGACGAGCGCGTCGAGTTGGTGAAGCGGGTGACGCGGCGGTTCGACAACGTCGAGGTGCGGAAGTTTTCAGGGCTGGCCGTCGATTTCGTGCGCCGTTGCGGGGCGCGGGTCATGATCCGCGGCGTGCGGCCGCTCACCGACCTGGAAGCCGAACTGACCATGATGCTCGCCAATCGCCAGCTCGATCCGAGTATCGAAACGGTCGTGCTGATGGCCGACAAGGAATTTGCGCACGTTTCCAGCACACTCATCAAGCAGATCGCGCCGCTCGCGCGCGACGAAGAACTGGCCCATTTCGTGCCGCCCGAGGTCATCGCCGAGCTGCGTCGGCGGCTGCCGGCAGAGCGTGCCGGAGACGATGGCTAACGCGGCCTGCCGCCGCTATGATGCGGAGCAGCCGCAACGTAGATTATTTGCAATGGTGGGACTCGCTTCGCTCGTCCCACCCTACGTCCTGCTCTCTACTGCCAACAGTGGCTCCGGTACGTTAGTTGCGGTGGAGCACACCGCACAAAATGAGGAAACACCATGAGAATCTGGCCTGGCCGCCCTTACCCCATCGGCGCCACCTGGGACGGCAGCGGAGTCAATTTCGCGCTCTACTCCGAGAACGCCACCAAGGTCGAGCTGTGCCTCTTCGACAATGCTGACGACAAACAAGAATCGCAGCGCATTGGCCTGGAAGAGCAGACCGACATGGTCTGGCACGGCTTCTTGCCCGACTTGAGGCCGGGCCAACTCTACGGCTTCCGCGTACACGGCCCCAACGATCCGGCCCACGGCCATCGCTTCAACCCCAACAAAATCGTGCTCGATCCCTACGCCAAGGCGATCGGCCGCGAGATTCGCTGGAGCGACGAAATGTGGGGCTATAAAATCGGCGATCCGCAAGCTGACCTGTCCTTCGACGAGCGCGACAACGCCGCTTTCGCCACGCTGGCTGCCGTGGTCGATCCGGCTTTTACCTGGGGCGACGACCGGCCGCCCAACGTGCCCTGGCACAAGACGATCATCTATGAACTGCACGTCAAAGGATTCACCAAACTGAACCCCGAAGTGCCCGAGAGGCTGCAAGGGACATATTCCGGCCTGGCGTCGGAGTCGGCTCTGAGCTACCTGCGAGATCTGGGGATCACCGCGGTGGAATTGTTGCCGGTTCACCACTTTCTCGACGACCGTCATCTGGTCGACAAGGGGCTGTCGAATTACTGGGGATACAACACGCTGGGCTTTTTTGCCCCCGCGGGACGCTACTCGGCGGCCGACACTCCGCTCGACACAGTGCGCGAGTTCAAGACCATGGTCCGCAACCTGCACGCCAACGGCATCGAAGTCATCCTCGACGTGGTCTACAACCACACGGCCGAAGGCAACCAGATGGGGCCGACCTGCTCGTTCCGCGGCATCGACAACGCCTCGTATTACCGGCTCAGCCCGGAAGACCCGCGCTATTACATGGACTTCACCGGCTGCGGCAATACTTTCAATATGCGCAACCCGCGCGTGCTGCAACTCATCATGGACAGCCTGCGATATTGGATCACCGACATGCACGTCGACGGTTTTCGTTTCGATCTGGCCAGCACGCTGGCCCGCGAGCTGCACGAAGTCGACAAGCTGGGCGCCTTCTTCGACATCATTCACCAGGATCCGATCATCTCGCAGGTCAAGCTCATCGCCGAGCCGTGGGACCTGGGCGCCGGCGGCTACCAGGTGGGCAACTTTCCCATTCTTTGGTCCGAATGGAACGGCAAGTATCGCGATTGCGTCCGCAAGTTCTGGAAGGGCGATGCGGGCATGGTCTCCGAGTTTGCCACGCGGTTCACCGGCTCCAGCGACCTTTACGAATGGAGCAGCCGCCGGCCGCACGCCAGCATCAATTTCGTTACCTGCCACGACGGTTTTACGCTCAACGACCTCGTCTGCTACAACGGCAAACACAATGAGGCCAACGGCGAAAACAACCGCGACGGCGCCGACGACAACAATAGCTGGAACTGCGGCGAAGAGGGCCCGACCAACAACCCCGACATTCGCGCCATGCGCGAACGCAAAAAGCGCAACATGCTGGCGACCTTGCTGCTCTCGCAAGGCGTGCCCATGATCTTGGCGGGTGACGAAATCAGCCACACGCAAAACGGCAACAACAACGCCTATTGCCAGGACAACGAAATAAGCTGGCTGCACTGGGACCTGACCGACGAGCAGAAAGGATTGATGGACTTCGTGCAAAAGTGCATCGCCTTGAACAAAAACGAACCCGTATTTCAGCGTCGCCGCTTTTTTCACGGACAGGGTATTCAAGGCGGCGAGGCGCCTGACATTGCCTGGTACGATACAGCGGGCAACGAAATGTCGGATGAAGACTGGAAGACCAGCTTCGTGC
>DASSFG010000856.1:0-13614 GCA_035694685.1 Pirellulales bacterium | reverse complement strand
GCTTCCGCCGGCGAGGACGGCCGCTTCAACGACCCAAAAACGATCTCCGACAGCAAGGCGAACGACTGGTCGCCGGCCATCGCAGCCGATTCGCGGGGCCGCGTCTACGTCGCCTGGGACAGCTACGACCGCGACAACTATGACGTGAAGCTTTACGTGGGCGGCGAAGGCAAGCCGCAAACGCTCGACGTCGCCAGTTCACCGCGCTTTGAAGCACGTCCGGCGGTCGTCTGCGACGCTGAAGACCGGCTGTGGATCGCCTACGAAGAAGGCGACGAACAATGGGGTAAAGATTATGCCTCGGCCGACGCGTTCCGCAAGGTGGGCTTCGAGCGCAACCCCGGCTTCGCCTTGTACGTGAACCGCACCTTGCGCCTGAAATGCCTGGTTGACGGCCAGTGGAAGCAGCCGAGCGCGTCGCCGGAAGAAGCCTTCGGCGACGTGCTGACGCGCGGCAAAAGCGTGCCGCGGCTGGCTGCCGATGCAGCCGGGGGTCTCTGGCTCTTGCTGCGGCACCATCCACTGAATACCGGCA
Source organism: Pirellulales bacterium (assembly GCA_035694685.1). Lineage (GTDB taxonomy): Bacteria > Planctomycetota > Planctomycetia > Pirellulales > JAICIG01 > DASSFG01. The sequence continues at coordinate 13,079 of DASSFG010000856.1, read as the reverse complement.
ACGGCGAGGTCTGGCACAGCTATGCCTTGCGCTACGACGGCGAGAAATGGAGCAAGCCGCTGCACCTCAACAACTCGTCGAACCTGATGGACAATCGACCCGCGCTGGTTCCGCACGAGAAAGGTTTGTTGGCCGTCTATGCCAGCGACCGCCGCTACAACACGCAGAACCGCGGCGAGGACGATCTTTATCTCACCCTGCTCGACGGCTCAGCGGCGGCCAATGCGCCGCGGCTCGTCGATACGGACGAACCGCCGCCGGCCGAGGTCGAGCCGGTGCATCCCAACGAGAACGAAGACGTGGCCCGCTTGCGCAGTTTTCGAGTTACCGTGGGTGACAAGGAACTGCGGCCCTTGCGCGGCGAATTCCACCGGCACACCGAGTTTACGGCCCACCGCGACCAGGATGGGCTGTTGGAAGACGCCTGGCGCTACGCACTCGACGCCGGCAAGCTCGACTGGATGGGCGACGGCGACCACGACAACGGTTTTGGACACGAATACATGTGGTGGCTGATTCAGAAGACGATCGACGTTCATTTGCACCCTCCGCACTTCGTGTCTGCGATGACTTATGAGCGAAGCGTCGTTTATCCGAACGGCCACCGCAACGTGATGATGCCGCGCCGCGGCATCCGGCCCTTGCCGCGCGGCACGCTGCCGGGCACGCCCGAAGAAGGCACGCCCGACACCAAGCTGTTGTACGCCTATCTCAAGCACTTTGGCGGCATCTGCTCCTCGCACACCAGCGGCACCGACATGGGCACCGACTGGCGCGACAACGACCCCGAGGTCGAGCCAGTAGTGGAGATTTACCAGGGTCATCGGCACAACTACGAGCACTTTGGCGCCCCGCGTTCGGCCACTGCCCAGACGCAGATCGGCGGCTACCAGCCGGCCGGCTTTATCTGGAACGCTTTGGAGCGAGGCTACCGCCTGGGCTTTCAAAGTTCCAGCGACCACGTAAGTACGCACATGAGCTATGGCATCGTGCTGGCCGAAGAGGCTTCGCGGCAGCAGATCATCGATGGATTCAAGAAGCGGCACAGCTACGCCGCTACCGACAACATCATCCTCATCGTGCGCAGCGGCGACCACTTGATGGGCGACGAATTTGAGACCAGCGAGCGGCCCACACTCTCCATTGAAGCGCACGGCACGGCGCCCATCGCCAGGCTGCACGTCATCCGCGACAATAAGTACCTCGACACCACGGAGCCGGGCGAACGCGACGTCGAGCGAACGTTCACCGACATGGACGCCGAGCCGGGCAAAACGAGCTACTACTACGTCCGCCTCGAGCAGGAGGACGGCAATCTGGCGTGGGCCTCGCCCATGTGGATCGCCTACAAACCCTGAAAGCGTGGTGGTTTGCACTTCTCGGCAATGCCGCCCGAATCACTTCACACGGCAGCGCATTTTACCGATACATTATCGCGCGGCGGTCGGGCAAAAAGTCGCCTGATTGCCGCGAGTCATTGGTATGTCGATTTTGAAAGGATAGAAGTAATGCACGTGGGCACGATCAAGCTGATATCGCCGCGAGGATTCGGGTTCATCCAAATCGACTCCGGTCCTGACGTTTTCTTCAGCTACGCGGCTGTCGAGGAAAAGGCGTTCGAGGCATTCGCCCCAGGTGAACGGGTTGAATACGAACTCGCCCCGCAATCTGCCAAAGGGCCACGCGCGTTGGTGGTCAGGCCCGTCGCCCAGCAGCGCATGGCGGCATAGCGCCGTTGGGGCCGCGGGGTCGTTCCAGACAAGTCATAACGCATCACGCTGGGACGAGGGTTCCGCCCTTTGGAGTGCGGCGATTTATCGCCGCTTTGGCTTGCGGCGGAGCCGCTTTCTCTTAATGTGTCGGTCGGCGGACCAACAACCGGCAGTACGAAAGAAAGGTCGCTCCGCGACCGACAAAAGCGGCGATAAATCGCCGCACTCCAAAGGCTGGCGCCGCCGCGCAGGGGGCGATTTCCAGAGATGTGTAGAATGAGTAGGGTGCCGCTTTTGGTCATCAACCAAAGCTCATTTCAGCTCCGCCAGGCGAAGACCCTTGAACTCTACCCACATCGGCGCGCCGGCGTGAAGCTGCAGTGCCAAGATGCCGTCTGTCAGGGCGAGGTCAGGATGATCGTCCGTGAAATCGACGATCAACTTGCCGTTGAGAAAGTGGCGAATGTGGTGACCTTGGGCGATGATGGCCACGTCGTTCCAGTCGTCAAGTTTAAAGAGCTTTTCGAAGCCCGCCTGGTCGATCAGATCGTCGCTGACTGACTTTTTGCCGTCGGCGTCCCAGACGGCCCGCTCGCCGACCAGGCACAGACGGCCACGTTTGCCGCCTTCGTCGTAAATGAAGCCGGCCACGCTCGGCAGCTTCAGTTCGTTGCGAATCTCGTGTTGATAGCCGCGTACGACCCACGCGTTGCTCGAGTTGCCATCGGTCATGTGTTTCGAGCGATATTGAATGCCCGAATTGTTGGTGGCATTGCACCTGAACGAAAGCCGCAGATCGAAATCGTTCAGTTTCCCGTCTTTCCAAATGATAAAGGTGTTCCCCTTCGCGGTATGTTCGGCCGTGGTTTCGCCGCGAATGGCTCCATCGCGCACGCTCCACAAGCGTGGATCGCCGTCCCAGCCGTCGAGATTTTCGCCGTTAAAAATCTTGCGCGCGGCCGTGGGTGCGGGAGGGACCTTCGCTTCGTCTTCGGCTAGCAGGCGGCAGGGGATGGCAATCAAAGCGAGCAAGAAGAAAGGGCGCATCGTCGTTCTCCAAGGTGAATGCTAGGACAGGCTTATCAGGCGGTGCAGGCCACGATAATCGGTCGCAGGGGTCGCCGCAACTAAGTAGACACGCGGAAGAATCTAAGCTCGTGAAAATAGGCGGTGGCTGGCGGTGATCCGGGGCATCGCTTGGCCGCAATCTCAAATCGGTCTTCTAGGGTCCAGCATGGCCATCTCTGCCCCAGCCACCACTCGCAGAGCATGCTTTCTTGCACGTGTCTACTTATTGAGTCCTAGGTAGTTAATGAGCCACTGTGAGTAAGCGTAGGGTGGGACGAGCGAAGCGAGTCCCACCAGAACAGCAATTGGTGGGACTCGCTTCGCTCGTCCCACCCTACCCAACAGGCTCTGAGGCTCATTAACTACCTAGGACTCAATAGCAGCGGATTGGGCGCTGGCCCCGAGCTTCGGCCTCTGCCGAGTATTTTCCGGCGGCCGAATATCTCGCAGGCCGCCGGTCGATTATATTGAATTCAGGGAGCATCGCCTCTTTCCGCCCCTGAGGGTCGCCGAGTGCCGGCCAAGTTGCGCGTCGAAATTTATCGCCAAGATCGGCTCGTTCACGCCGACGAGATCGACCGCGCCGTCGAATTGGGCCGGCAGCAAAGCCCGCGCGAGCCGCTGTTCAGCAGTCTGCCCGGCGAAGCGGCCGACCGACTGGTCGTAGCGCCGATCGAAGAACGCACCGTTTCCAGACGTCACCTGCTGGTCGAGCCGCTGACCTTCGACCGGCTGCAGATCACCAATCTCACCTCGCGCGGAACGGTGCAGCTCGACGACATGCTCATGGAGCCCGGCTCCAAGCGAGAATTGGGAGTGCCGTATCAGTTGACAATCGGCAACTACCGCATCCGGTTCATGCCGGCCCTGCCGTCGACTGGCATCATCTCGCCGACGCCGATCGCGCCTCCCTCGATCCTGCACGGAGATTCGTCGTCGGTGCCGTCGGTCGATTTAGCGATGCTGGGGCCGCACCAGTCGGAATCGCTCATCGCCTGGCTGCAAGCCATTACTACCGTGCTGCAAAGCGCGGCGCACTCGGAAGACTTCTTTCAGCGGGCGGCCGGGGCCGTGGTTGAGCGTGTCGGGCTCGATACCGGCCGCGTCATGCTCTACGACCAGGAAAAGGGCTGGCGCACCATTGCCGCCCATGCTCAAACCATGGCGGGCAACTGGTCGACCGATCGTGAACCGAGCCATCGCATCCTGGAACGCATGCGGAAGCAAAAGAGGACCATGACGCGGCAGGGAGCGAGCATGTCGGACGCCCGCGAGAGCCTCAAGGACCTGGAGGCCGTGGTCGTCTCGCCCATCGTCGGACGCGACGGCGAAGTGATCGGCGCGCTCTACGGCGACCGGCTGCGCGGCGCCACTCCAAGGTCGGCCCCGGAGATAACCAAGGCCGACGTATTGTTGATGGAGACACTGGCTTGCGGCGTTGGGGCCGGCATGTCGCGGCTGGAGCAGGAACACGCGGCGATTGAGGCGCAGGTGCGCTTCGAGCAGTTTTTTACGCCCGAGCTGGCGCGGCAGCTCACCGTCGATCCCAACTTGCTGGCCGGACGCGACAGCGAAGTCACGCTTTTGTTCTGCGACATCCGCGGATTCAGCGGCATCTCCGAGAACATCTCCGACAGCCTCGGGGCGGCGGGCGTGATGCAGTGGATCAACGACGTCTTCGGCACGCTCTCAGAGTGCGTGCTCGAGCATCAAGGCGTCTTGGTCGACTACATCGGCGACGAGATGATTGCCATGTGGGGGGCGCCGGTCGAGCAGCCCGACCACGCCCGGCTGGCATGCCAGGCCGCCATCGACATGTGGCAGATGATTCCGGAAATCAGCAAACGTTGGGTAGAAAAACTGGGTGCCGAAACGCGGGTGGGCATTGGCTTGAACACAGGCATGGCCCGCGTCGGCAACATCGGCAGCCAGCGCAAATTCAAGTACGGGGCCTTGGGCGACACCGTCAACGTGTGCAGCCGCGTTCAAGGAGCGAGCAAGTACGTGCAGACGGGTATTCTGCTGACGGAAGACACTCGCTCGAACCTGGGCGACGGTTTCGCCGTGCGACGGCTGGGCCTGGCCCGCGTGGTAAACATCAAAACTCCCGTGATGCTGTACGAACTGCGTGCGACGCCCGACGGCAACTGGCCCGAGCTCGCTGCTCGATACGAAGAGGCCCTGTTGCAATTCGAAGAGCAGCATCCTGACAAAGCCATGCTGCTGCTGCGGGAGCTGTTGAACAAGTTTCCCGACGATGGTCCTGCGCTCGTCTTGCTTTCGCGCGCCGTCCCCCTGTTGAATCACGCCGGGCCCTACTGCCACATTTACGAAGTGCCAGGCAAGTAAATTGAGACTTTTCCGGATAGCGGGTAGGATGGAAGCACTGTCGTCGGTTTGACAACCGCCGCCAGCCCCGCCCAAGTCTCCCGCCACTGTAGTGTCCCCATGACCGCGTCGCGAACAACCATATGGATAAGCGCCTTCGCGGCAGCGGTTTTGGCGCCGTTGGCAGTACGGGCCGACGAGAGCGGAGATCAACCGCACTACTCGGCCGAGCAAATCGAGTTCTTCGAAAAAGAAGTCCGCCCGCTGCTGGTCGAGCACTGCCAGAAGTGTCATGGCAGCGCCACGCAGAAGGGGAATCTGCGGCTTGATTCCCGCGAGGCGGCGATCAAGGGAGGCGATACGGGGCCGGCCCTGCTGCCGGGCAAGCCGGAGGAAAGCCTGCTTGTCGATGCCGTATCGTATGGCGAGCTCTACCAGATGCCTCCCTCGGGCAAGCTCGCCGAAAAGCAGATTGCCGTCCTGCGGCGATGGGTCGAACAAGGCGCGCCCTGGGGCGGCGAGGCGGACACGACCGTCGCGGCGAACCAGGAAAAACCAGTCTTCGATCTGGCCGAGCGCGCGAAGCACTGGGCGTTTCAACCGCTGGCATTTGGGCCGCCTCCGACGGTGCGCGACGGCACATGGCCTCAGTCGGAGGTCGACCAATACCTTCTGTCGCGCGTCGAAGCCGTCGGGTTGGCGCCGGTTGCAGCGGCCGACAAGCGCAGGTTGCTCAGGCGCGCCACGTTCGATCTCATTGGCTTGCCGCCGGTGCCCGGCGAGATGGCGGATTTTCTTCGCGACGAGCGGCCCGACGCCTTCGAGCGCGTCATCGACCGCTTACTCGCCTCGCCCCATTTCGGCGAGCGTTGGGCCCGCCACTGGCTCGACCTGGTGCGCTACGCCGAAAGCAAGGGGCATGAGTTCGATTACACGTTGCCCAACGCCTGGCAGTACCGCGACTACGTAATCCGGGCCTTCAACGCCGACGTGCCTTACGACCAATTCGTAATTGAACACGTGGCGGGCGATCTTGTGGCCCAGCCAAGGCGACACCCCGAGCGCGGGTCCAACGAATCGGTGCTCGGCACCGGCTTCTGGTTTTTGGGCGAAGAGGTGCACTCGCCGGTCGAGTTGGCGGCCGACGAGCTGGACCGCACCGACAATAAGATTGACGTTTTCTCGAAGACGTTTTTGGCGCTCACCGTGGCCTGTGCCCGTTGCCACGACCATAAGTTCGACGCCATTTCGACCAAAGACTATTACGCGCTGGCCGGTTACCTGCTCAGCAGCGGCTATCGCCAGGCCCCGTTTGATGCGGTCGACGTCGAAGGCCAGATTGCCGGCCGGTTGGCGGAATTGCGGTCCCAGCAACGTGCAACCCTGCTGGGCGCGACTCAAGCGGCCATGCGGCCCACGCTCGATCGTACCGGCGAGTTGCTGCTGGCCACGCGCGACGTGCTTGAATCCGCCGGGACCGATGAAGGCGCCGCGGCCGACGCGGCCCGGGCAAAGGCGATCGAAGCGATTGCCCGTGAACGACGGATGGCGGTGACGGAACTGGCACGTTGGGTGGATGCCGTGCGGCAAGCGATTGCCGACACGGCTTCGCCCTTGCACGCCTGGGCCCTCGCTGCAACCGCCCAGGGGCAAAACTCCGCTACGCCGGCGGCCCAAGTCGGCCCGCTGCTGGCGCGCATCGAACAAACGTCGACGGTAACCGTTGAAACACGCGTGGCCATCGACTTTGGCAATCTCGCGCCGCAGGACTGGAGACAGGACGGTTTCGCGTTCGGCAAGGGGCCGGCTATGATCGGCGACGTCGCTTTCGGTGCAAGTGCCGATCGACCCGTCACGCGCGTCTGGAGCATGGCAGCCGCCGTCAGCGATCCCTTCTGGGATTCCGCCGCCTTGGCGCCGGGCGTCGAACGCGAGTCCGGGCGGCTGTCTTGGTTGCAATCGGGCCGCATGCTGCGCACCCCCACGTTTACGCTGGTCGGCGGCAAAATCTATTATTTGGCGAGCGGCTCGGGATACGCCTACGCCGTCGTGCATTCTCACCGCCTGAATAACGGGCCCTTGCACGGGGCCTTGGTACGCGAGTGGCAGTCGGGCGACGATTTTCAATGGATTGAGCACGATCTTTCCGCGTATCGCGGCCAACGCGTCCACATCGAGTTTTCTCCGCGTCAGCCGGGCGAAGTCAAAGACGAGGCGTCGCCGGTGCTCGCCATCGCCAAAGTGGTAGAGAGCGAACGATCGCCGGCCGTCGCAAGCCTCGTCGTCGCGGCGTTGCCTTTCAGTGACTCCGAGCTGGCAAGCTGGCAGGCGCTTGCCGCGGCCTATCAACAGCGTTTGACGCACGCCGCCGAGCAACTCGCCGCCGACGCCCTGAGCGTGCCCGCCGACGCCGCGCTGGCCGACTGGCTGTTGCGGCACATGGATCTGTTCGTGCCGCCTGGTAGTGAATCGCGGCAAAACCTGGCTTCTGCGGCGCAGCCGTTCATCGATGCTCAAGCTCAGCTTGCCGCCCAGCTTCCGCGCTCGATCCATACCGCGCCGGCGATGCTCGACGGCAGCGGCGTGGATGAATGCGTCATGCTCCGCGGCAACTTTAAGACGCCGGGTGAAGTTGTGCCGCGCCGCTATTTGGAAGCCCTCGGCGGCGTTGACCATAAAGCGCCCGCAGACGGCAGCGGCCGGCTCGACCTGGCGCGCCAGATGACCGATCCGGCGCATCCGCTGGTCGCTCGCGTCATTGTCAACCGCGTCTGGCAGCATCTCTTCGGTCGCGGTCTGGTGGCTTCGGTCGACAACTTTGGCGTGTTAGGCGAGGCGCCCACGCATCGGGAGTTGCTCGACCGGCTGGCCGGACAGTTCATGGCCGACGGCTGGTCGATCAAGCGGCTCATCCGTCGCTTGATGCTCACAAGCAGCTACCGCCTTTCCAGCCGGCCCTCCGAGCAGGCACGCAAAGTCGATCCGAACAATTTGCTGCTGTCGCACGCGGCGGTAAAGCGCCTCGAGGCGGAAGCAATCCGCGACAGCGTGCTGGCCGTATCGGGCCGGCTCGATCGGCGGATGTTCGGCCCCAGCGTGCCCGTCTATCTGAGCGAGTTCATGCAAGGTCGCGGACGACCGGCCGGCGGGCCGCTGGACGGCGACGGCCGCCGCAGCGTCTACCTCAGTGTGCGGCGCAACTTTTTGAGCACGTTCTTTCTAGCGTTCGATTATCCGGTGCCGTTCACCGCGGTGGGCCGACGCAGCGTATCGAACGTGCCCGCCCAGGCGTTGACGATGATGAACAGCCCCTTCGTGGCGGGCGAAGCGCGTCGTTGGGCTCAAGCCGCAGTACAAAAACCGGCCGATCCAGCGGCCCGCATCGTGGAACTTTTCTGGAACGTCTTCGGACGCCCGCCGAGCGAGGCCGAAACGCATGCAGCCGCCTCATTCCTGACCGAACAGCGCCAAGCCTACGCCCAGTCCGACGACGTACGCGCCTGGACCGATCTCTGCCATGTGCTCATCAATGCCAAAGAGTTCATCTTTGTCGAATAGCATCGGCGTTTTCTGGCCTAAGCATTTGCGGGTGTCGGCGGAGCAGCTTAACGGGTGATCGCCTGATGGCGCGTGCGGCGTCGCGTGCTTTTTCTTGCCCGATCACCGTCTGCGCGATACGATGATGATGTTTTGATCCCGGAAGTTAGCTCCCGCACCCAAAGTGCCATTCCGCCGGGTGAGTAGTGCCGAGGTAAACGTCAAATGAACGTAGTCGTCAGCAATGCGGCAAAGATCGCGGTCACGGGTTTGCCCGACGAGGATCGGCGGCGCGTGCATGCCTGGTTCGACCGCTTAAAGAACTGGCCGACGGATCAGGCGGTGCGGAAAAACTCGACGCGTCTTCTTCCGGAGGAAGAACCCAGTGTCTATGTCCTGCGCAGTACGTCGGACGTGCGGATCTTCTTCACCGTAGACGGCGACGAAATCACGGTCGTCGACGTCGCAAGAAAGGACTCGTTGAAAACCGTCAAAGCGGGAGACCACCGGCGGGAATGAAAAAACTGGCGGATGTCGCTTTCGATCCCGCCAAGGGTGCGCAAGAGTTGCGGGAATTTGCCGATCTCTTGGCGTCTCGTGCCGAACTTGCCGAGCGTGCCGACATTCAACAGTTTTTCAGGGAGCGGCGGCATCTGTGTGCGCTCGTGGGATCCTGCGGACCGCACGGATCGGTGGCGGATTGCCTTGCGTTCGAGTTTCCCATTGTCGGCGATTTCTCGGCTGACCTGGTGGCGGGCAACCGAGAGCCCCGCGCGTTTTTATTCGTGGAGTTGGAAGACGCCAAGCAAAACAGCGTTTTTACTCGCGCCGGCGAGAGGGCTGCCCGTGATTGGAGTCCGCGGTTCAACCACGGCTTCAGCCAGCTTGTCGACTGGTTTTGCTCGCTGGACGACTTCAAACGGACGCGGCGGTTCTCGCGCGATTTTGGCGGCGGCCACGTTCGGTTCAGCGGGTTGCTGGTCATCGGCCGGTCTGCAAACATGGACGACGACGAGCGGCAACGGCTGAGCTGGCGCGCGGACAAAGTAAAGGTGGATTCAGTCCATGTGGGCTGCATGACCTACGATGATCTGTACAACGCCCTTTCATTCCGCATGCGCGTTTGGGGCGTTGCCACCGAGGCAGAAGATTGATAGCTGCGGCAAACCAGCAAGCTGGTGCGCATCGACACCTGGTCGCAGACGCAAGAACACGAAGACAACAACCGTCAGAGCGAGGCCACGCCGTTAGCCCTGCCTTGCGGCGTGCGCGGCGTGCTTTCGGCCGCCGATCAGGACTGGTTTCGTTTTGGCATCCTTGCTCGCTTGCGCATTGTGAGCGTGGCAGAACGGGCAATTCATTAAGCGGCGCTCTCGTCCGCAGGGCGATAGGCCCAATTCCCCTCGATTTTGACACGGTCGACGGCGCGAGACCAATCGGACTCGCCAACCGTGATTCTTTGTCCGAACCAGGCGACCATGTTGGACGCCAGCCACTCAACCGAGCGCTGTTGGTCGAGTTCGCGGCATGCGACTTCGATTAGCGATTGTGCTTCGCTATCTCGCGCCAGTCGCTCGGCAAGGTCGCGGCTGGTCACATAATCGTGACGCTCGCTGAACGACTGACCGATCAATCGGACGATGATTGGGAAGACGTCGGCCTGTTTCCACGAAGGTTCCATCGCACCACTCCTAAAAGGAAGTCATGATTTGTGCCAAGCAAACGTCCTACTCAGAGACTGCATAACCTGATTCCGACGATACCTGCCGCAGCGCGGCAATCAATCGCTCGTCTTTGAGCTCGTGGACGCCCAAGCTGAAATGCGCCATCGCCCTAAAAAACTCCGTAAACCAATCCAGGACGTTCAAGCGAACAACCGGTTCGAATACATGACCGCTGCCGCGCGCGAACCGTTGAAACTCTTCTCGTCCTGTGTTTCCCGTCTCACTTACGATAAAGATGCTCCCGAGTGAATAATCTTTATCGCGAACACCGTCCCCTTGTACGAACCAAACAGCGTTACCAAGCAAATGATCGACTGCTTTGTTTGTTTGCAGGCTGAGCGGGTCGCCATCGCTCAATGGTCGCCCCATGCGCTCGGTATTGTGATAGGCGCGAAATGGCGCATCAGATATCCCTTTCAGTTCTCGTCGATGTCCAGTTAGCCCGCCGTTGCTGCCTGAAGCGCCCTATGCGTTCGGCGATCTTTCGTGTTCCATCCGATCCAACCGTCGGGATCACCATCTGCCACGAAGATGCGGATCGAGAAGGTTGTTGATGGATGCAGCACCCTGGATGTCCCAAACGCCGATGACGCGAGCGATTTTATCAGGAGGACGAGGCAACCGCCAGCACTGGTGGAGATTTCTTATCGAAAGGTAGCGGAGTCTGATCGCCACCATCCTGCAGCGGTTGGCCTTTGCGTTACGCGGCAACGGCACGACGGAGTGCGCCTGCTACGTTCATTACCTCTGCACTTTCAGGCCGGGCAGCTCTTCCTTGAGCTTCTCGACCGCTTCGGGCGTGACTTTAGTGAGCTTGAGATTGAGCGTCTTGAGGTTCTTCAGGCCGTAGAGATGTGGCAAGCTGTCGTCGGTGACCGCGGTGTCTTCCAGACTGAGCGCTTGCAGGTTTTTGAGGCCATTCAGATGCTTAAGCCCATCATTGGTGATGCGCGTATGCCATAGGTCAAGATCGACCAGGCTGGTGAAGTCTTTAATCTGCTCCAGCCCGGCGTCTTTGACCAGCGTTTCGCTGAGATCGAGAAACTGCAAGTTCTTGCACTCTTTGAAAGCCGCCAGAGTTATGCCGTACATCGAGATGCCGCGCAACGTCAGCTTCTTGAGCTTTTTGTAGCCTGATAAGGCGGGTAGCCCGTCGTCGTCGAGCCCGATGCAGCGCATCAGGTCGAGCTCCTGCACGTTGGGCAGGTCTTTGATGAAGGTCAGCCCCGCGTTGGTGATGACCGTGTCTTCCAGCAGCAGTACTTTGAGCTTCTTTAGCTCGGCAATCGTTTTGAGCGACCGGTCGCCCACCTCGGGGTTGCGAAGCTTGAGCTGCTCCAAATTGGTCAGGTCTTTAAGTTGCGCGATGCCTTTGTCGGAGATCTGCACGCAGCCGCGCAAGTCGAGAAACCGCACTTGCGTCATGCCTGCAATGTGCTTCAAACCGGCGTTGCTCGTGTTGGTAAACAGCAGATGGAGTTGCTCCAACTCGGGAAACTGCGTCAGATACTGCAGGCCCTCGTCGGTGATGTTCGAGCGGCGCAGATTGATGGAGTGCAACTTCTTGAGTGCCGTCAGCTCCTTCAAACCGGTGTCGCTTACCGTCGTGTTTTCCAGAACTAGCTCGGTAAGCTGCCCCAGCTTCGCCAGCGACGGCATTCCCGCGTCGCTGATGCCGGAGCCCGACAGCTTCAAGCTTTGCAGGTGTTCGAGCGCGTCAAAGGTTTTCAGGTCGTCGTCGCTGGCCTGCCGCTGCAAGAGATCGACGGCGACGACCTGTTTCTGTTCGTCGTAGCGGATTTTGCCGCCCAACTCTTCAATGCGTTTTACGGCGGCGGCCGTATCGGGCGCGGCGGTGAGCGAAGCGAGGACGAGCGCCAACGGAGCGAGTGAAAGCATCGGGGATCCTGGTCTGATGACTGCGGTCTGACGAAAACGGGTAAACGGTAGGCAGTAGACGGGGGAGTAGTGACTTTCCTCCCCGTCTACCGTCTACTGTCTACGGTCTACCTTCTCACACAAGGTTAATCGCCGTGCCGCCCGATGGCAACGAGCTTGTCAATCCGCGATTTCCTGCTCGAATAACGCTATGTCGACCGCCGAAAAATATCTGAAGCCCGAAGTCATCCGGCAGATCAGCCGGCTCGACCTGCGGGCACAATTCATCGTCAAAGGCTTTTTGCAGGGTCTGCACGCCAGCCCGTTCCACGGCTTTTCGGTCGAGTTCAGCGAGCACCGCAAATATACGGTGGGCGACAACCCGCAAGACATCGACTGGCTGGTCTACGCCAAGACCGACAAGTACTACGTCAAGAAATTCGAGGCGGAGACGAACATCACCGGCTATCTGGTGATGGACCTGAGCCGCTCGATGGCCTACACCTATCGTCAGGAGCTGACGAAGTTTGACTATGCCATCTGTGTGGCGGCGGCGCTCTGCTATTTGATGGTCCACCAGCAAGATCCCGTCGGCCTGATCACCTTCGACGAACGGATTCGCAACAGCCTGCCGCCGAGATCGAAACGCACGCAGCTTGGCAACGTGCTGTCGATGCTGGCCAATCTCAAGCCGTCGGGCAAGACGGAAATCGCCAAGAGCATCGTGCAGATTGCCGCCATGCTTAAGCACCGCAGCCTGGTGATGCTGTTTACCGATCTGTTGGCCGATCCCGATCCGATCTTACGCGCCTTGCGGCGGCTGCGGCACGGT
>DASSFG010000855.1:0-4280 GCA_035694685.1 Pirellulales bacterium | reverse complement strand
GCCGAAATCGTGCGCGACGGTGAGACGATCACCGAGACGAAGACGGTAAAACTCCAGGCTGGCGATAACTCGAACGTTGAGTTTGCGCTCAACGGCTCGAATTCGGACCCGATCGCCAATCAACCGGTCCGCACCAGCCTGACGCTGCACGTGCCGGCCGACGCGAAGGTTTACCTCTCGGGCAACGAGACGCACGGAACGGGCGAGGTGCGCACGTTCTCCACCACCAAGCTGGCCGCCGGCCAAACCTGGGGCAGCTACGTGGTGCGCGTTGAGGTCGAACGCAACGGCCGCACGCTGAGCAAGGAAGAGACGGTCGATCTCAAGGGCGGCGACGTCCGCGAGTTGAACCTCGATCTCGATGCTTTGCAAGTCGCTCGCCTCGGCGAGTAGTTTAACCATCATCGGACGTGTCAGGTTCGAACCTGCCACGGAAATTGACATCCAAGGCCCTCGCATGCGACTGAGCTCCGTGCGAGGGCCTGTTCTTTCAACCACAAACTGCTGCGCCAAGCTGTAGGGTGGGACCAGCCTGCGCAAAATGGACGCTCTCGGTGTGGATGCGTGGGTTTTATTCCGCGCGGTTTGTTATAGCCGCGTAGCGGCGGGATGTTGTAGCCTGGGGCGCAAGCCCCAGGACTTCGGACGGAGAGCACGCCGTTTCAGCCCCGTCAGGGGCGGCAGGGGTTTGACGGTCGGGATCCTGTCGCCCCTGACGGGGCTTTTCGTGCTGTGCGTGAACGGGGATCCTGGGGCTGACGCCCCAGGCTACAGCCTTTCGCCGCTACGCGGCTAGCACCCCTAAGCCGGTACAGAACTCGCCTAAGCGCTCGAGCGTCGATGACATTAATTTTGCGCTGGCCAGAATGGGGCCAGGAGCTTGCGCCTCGCCGGCCCACCACCCCGTGGGACGGCGATTGGGTACAACATTGTCTCGCTAGTCATCTGCGTCGCTGGTCAGCATTACGCGGAGCTGCTCCGGCGTGGTCGATTCATCGAGGAACTTGACGCTGCCATCGGCCAAGACGACCTTCGCGCCGTGCGGATGATGGCTGGAGATGCTCGTCTTCGATTTGTCATTGATCTGGAGGCTCATTTCGTCGAGCGTCAGATCACGGGGCTCCGACCAAAAGATGTCGGAATCGGCGATTTCCGCAATGATGATCGTCTGGCCCGGACTATTGGTGATTTGTCCGAGTGATCTCCATTGGCCGGCGCGCGAAACCGCCGTCGGTCCGACGATCATGACGTAGTTGGTAAATCCGGCGCTCCAAGGCGGGTCATCGCTCGGGCAGGAGTAAATATTGCCTCGCGAGCACCATTTGCGGGCCAGGGCCGTGTTGCCGGGAGAATTCCACGGTTTGTTAAAGTCGTAGCTGCTGTAGAACGTGCTGCTATCAACGTAAGGCAGGATCGCCACGCGCCAACTGTGCATCGGTTTGCCGTTGCGGTCCGCGACGAAAGGCGCTGGAAAGCAACCGTAGACGTCGTGATAGCTTTGCAAGGCCAAACCGATTTGCTTCAGATGGCCACCGCACTGCGACTGCCGCGCGGCTTCTCGCGCCGCGCGTAGGCCGGGAAGCAAGACACGAAACAGCACCGCGCAGGCCACGCTGCACAACAGCATGAACAGCAACAGCCCTCGCAGAGTGAATTTAAACCGTGCGGTGGTCGATGTGCCGCTTTGCTCTTGACCGGAAGTAGGCACGTTCGATTGCTCCGGGCCACGTACGGACCTCATTATGAGCGTCGGCCAACTGTCTCGCCATAGTAGCAGGCGCACTCCGTGTGCCGTCGCCGCGTCGCGACAGGTGGGTTGGGGCTGGCTACTGAAGTCTAAGTAGACGGATCCTCGATGGAATGGACAGAGTATGGAACACCGTCCGTAACGCGACGACGGCACACGGAGTGTGCCTGCTACTTGACGAAATCATCCAGCGCGGCAAAGCGAAAGCCGCGTTGTTTGAGCATGGGTACGAGACGCTGGCTGAGCTCAAGCGTGCGGTTCTTGGGTCGCAAATCGTCCTCCGCGGAACTGTCGTGCATGAGCACGATGCCGCGGCCGACACGCTCGGCTTCGGCCAGATATCGCTGGGCGCACTCGTCAGGCGGTAAGTCGTTTCGCCAGCATTCCCAGTCTTCGGCCACGATGTCCCAGAGGACCGGGCCAACGTAATTGGCGAAGGCGTCGTCGCCATTCAACGCTGCGGCCACGACGGAATGAGCGGCGTCCTCCGGTCCGCGCAGATCGCTTTTCTCACGCCAGTTTCCATAAGGTGGGCGAAAGTAAACGGGTCCACCGTTGACATAGGGGGCGATTAACTCCTGCGTTTTGCGCAGCTCCCAGCCAGCATCGCCTCCTTCCAGGACAAACCGTACCAGTCCCGGATGGCTGTATGTGTGATTGCCGACGAGATGCCCCTGATGATGCAACCGCTCGACCGATGCTGGATACTGCTCAACATGCCGGCCGATGACGAAGAACGTGGCGCGAATTCCCTCATCGTGCAAATAGCGGCCTAGTTCAGACGTGCGCGGTCCCGGGCTGCTGCCGACGGTTTCGCCCGGCCCGTCATCGTACGTCAAACAAACCGTTCGCTCCGGCAGACCCTTTCCGTAAATCCCCGCATGTTGCAACATCCCGGATCCTTTGCTTTTTTGTCTCCTTGTCTCCTTGTCTCCTTGTCTCCTTGTCTCCGCATGGCGGTAAGCCGGCGCTCGCCCCACCTACGCTGACAGCTCGACTGCCGGCTCGACTGCCGCCGCCGGCCACTCGCCGCGTTCCATCGCATCGAGGCGGCGAAAGCCATCTTCCACTTCAGGCGGCACAATCAAACGGAGGCCCCAGACGGACGGCAAGCCAATTGCGGCGGCCAGCGCGCCTCGGCAGAAGTCGCCGGCGCCTTTCGTGCGCGCCAGCCATAAGCTGCGCTTGAGCGCGCTCGCCAGGGGCCGGCGCAGCCAGGCGAACCACAAGGCATTTCTCACTTCATGCCAGCGGCGATTTCTGACATTTCGCACGGGCGAAGGATGGTGGTGTACGACCAAATCCGGCAAATAACACAGCCACCAACCGCGGGCGGCAAGCTCCGCCGCCACCCATTGCTCTTCGCCGCCCAGAAACAGCCGTTCGCTGAAACCGCCGCAATCGAGGAATGCCGTCCTGCGCACGACCGAAGCCCCGGCCAAAAAACCCAACAACGGCCGGCCCGGCATGCCGACCGCGGCCGGCAGGGGACTCGCTTCCATCACCAGGCAGGTCGGGTCGAGCTCGTCCTGTTGGCCAACCAGGACCTTTGCCGTGGCCACCGCCAGGCGTGGATGGGCCTCGAAAACGTCGGCCGCATGGCGCAAAGAACCGGGCTCCCACCAGGTATCGTCGTCGCACAGGGCAACGTAAGGGGTGTCCAGCCGACGCAGCGCAAGATTGCGTCCCGCCGCCCCCAAGTTCGCGCCGGCTTGTAACACTTCCACCTGTGGGTAGCCAGACGCGACAGCCTCGGCAGTGCCGTCGGTCGATGCGTTGTCGACCAACACAATCCTTGGTCGCTCGGGCAACGCCGTTAATTGCGCGAGCGATCTCAATGTTTCGTCGCGGCGGTTATGCGTCAGCATCGCCACGCCGATTCGCTTATCGGTCATGCTTCGGATTCCGTGTGTTGATAAAACCCGTAGGGAACGGGTGCCCCTGCGAGTGAAACTTCCGTGCCCGCTTCGCCCAATCCAGAATTGGCGGGGCGTAATACTTGGCCATAACACACGTCGGCATCGTGATTTAGGGATCCGGATCAGCGGCGCCGCCGTAACCGGACCAGACTGCCCTTGGCTAAGATGGTTGGCCGCCAAAGTTTCAGCCACGTTGCCCCGCGACCAATCGGGGCAGTGGCTTCAAAACCGCTCCGAAACGGACCATTGTTAAATCCGGCAATTATGGTCAGGCGGCCAATCGCGCGCGAGGCGTTGGCCCAAGCTAGGGTTGTAGAGCGTTGCCGCTTAAGGATCTTTGGTTGTCAATCAAATGAACGACATGGAACTCGCGGAACTTCATTTCGAGCTGAACGCCGAATTGCTCGATGACATCATTCTGAACCTGAAGAGCGCCAAGGGGCGTCGCGAACGTCGCAAGAGTCCCAGGCAGCGGTTTCCGGTGCGGCAGATGGTTGCTCCTTTCTATCGCAAGATGCCCAAGGCCGATCAATTTGCGCCGGTAAGCTGCCACGACCTTTCCACCTCGGGCGTGGCGTTCTATTGGCCCGGCGTGCCCGACTTCAGCAAGGCCA
>DASSFG010000854.1:0-7736 GCA_035694685.1 Pirellulales bacterium | reverse complement strand
CCGCACCCGCTTTCCTACGAGCATTGGTTCGAGGCCGCTTTGGCGCGCAAGAACAAAGAGCACGAGTTGGCCCTGCAAATTGCCGACATGGCGCGTCGGCATCGGTTCTTGAGCTCGCTCACGCTCGATCATGGCGGCCGGTTGCTGAATCTGCGTTGGCTGTTGGAGGCGCCGGAAAGTGTGCTCGACAACAATGCCCTGATGCAGCGGCAGGCGCTGCTGGCCCGTTTCCCGGGCTACCAACAAAGGTCGGAGGCGGTGCGCAAGCTGCGCGGCGAGCTGCGCAAGTTGCCGCTGGCCACGGATGACTTGCAGGTAGCCGAGCAGCAATCGAAGATGCTCACGGAGCTGGCCTCCCTCAGCGGCCAGCAGGAAACCATCTTGCGCGAGATGTCGGTCGGCCGCGAGCCGGCGAACCTGGTCTTCCCCCCGTTGCGATCGTTCAAGCAGATTCAAGAATCGCTGGCCGAGGGGCAATCGCTGCTGGTCTTCTTCGACACCAGCAAATACACCTACAGCTTTCTGCTGGCCAAAGACAAATACAACTACACCGAGGTCAAGCCACCCAAGAACTTCAGCAAGAACGTGACCCTCATGCTGCAGAAATGGGGCAACTTCGAGCAGAACAAGCAAATGAAGCTGGAAGAGCTGGTCTCCAGCGCCTGGCAAGGGCCGGCCCAGCAAATCATGACGGTGCTGGTGAAGGGCTCGAAGGCCGACTTCACCAAGACGCTCGACGAACTGGTCATCGTGCCCGACGGAATTCTCTGGTACGTTCCCTTCGAGGCCTTGCCCGTGCCGGGCGACGACAAACACCAATCGCTCATCGACAAGATGCGCGTCCGCTATGCTCCCACGATTGGCCTGGGGGTGGGCGAGACACGGCGCCGCAAGCCGAGGGCCAATCTGGCCGTCGCCTTGGGCCGGCTCTACCCGGGCGACGAGGCGAACGTGATCGACCGCGAGTTCGCAGACCTGGCCCGGGCAATTCCCGACGCCGAAGCGATTCGCGGCAAGCTCCCTTGTCACGGGGCGATCTATTCGTCGCTCTTCGACCGCCTGATCGTGCTCAACGAAGTGCCGCCGTCGCACGGTTATGACTGGTCGCCCTTGCAGATCGACAACAAAACGTCGGGCGGCTCGCTGGCCCAGTGGCTTTGCTTGCCGTTCGACGGGCCCGACCAGGTGATTCTGCCCGCTTTCCGCACGCCGGCCGAGCGGGGCCTGGCCAAGAGCTCGAAGGGCGCGGACGGCAGCGAGCTATTTTTGTCGGTCTGCGGGTTGATGGCGGGCGGTGCACGCACGGTGTTGATCAGCCGTTGGCGCACCGGTGGGCAGTCGAGCGTGGATCTGGTGCGCGAGTTTGTCCAGGAGCTGCCGCACACGACGGCCTCCGATGCCTGGCAGCGCAGCGTGCAGGTGGTCAGGCACAGCCAGGTACACCCGTTGGCCGAGCCCCGGTTGAAGCTTACGACCCAGCAAGAGCCGCCCGAGGCCAAACACCCGTTTTTCTGGGCGGGTTACCTATTGGCCGACACGGGCGCTCTGCCCGTCACGGGCGACGACGACGATCCGGCCGAGCAGATCGTGGCCGTCAAACCGGCCGACGGCGGCAAGCCTGAAGAGAAGCCCGCCCAGGCGAATGCCAAGGTCATGGACGAAGACGCCGATCCACCACGCGGCAAGCCGCGTGGCAACAAGAAGGCCGGCGGAGTACCGTTCGGCCCGGCCGCGGGCGGCGCCGCCCAACAAGAGGCCGCCGACGCGCCCCCGCCGAAGGTTGCGGAACCGGAGGCTGCCGACGCCCCTCCCGCCAAGGCCGGCAAGTCGAAGCGCGTGCGCCCTCCGCGCCCCGATCAGAAGCAAGCCAGCGGTAAAGGCAAACGTGCAGCTTGAAGACGTCCTTGCGGCCTTAAAGCCGTACATGGAATAACGGTCGAAGGCCAAGAATACAGCAGTCCCGACGAATTACTGTTGCCGAGTCTGCGGCTCACGAGCCACCCGCGGGTACCCGGAGTTCCACCATTATGGTTCATCATGGTGGGACTCGCTTCACTCGTCCCACCCTACCCCGATGGCCACCCGTCGATTCATGATTTAGGCTAAAACCGTGAGCGGGCTGACCACAAACACAGGCGATGGCAATATGGCTCCTGCTGCGACCTATCCAATCGCGAAATCGGTCTTACCCGCCGGCTGGAAGGTGCCCGAACTGTTTCGTACGAGGTTGGGCGAGAGCGCCGGCAGGCAACGAGCGATGCTTGCCGACGGTCACTTGCTGATCGTCTTGCACGAACCGCCGCGGCCCGGAGAACGCGGGCGTCAGGGGCGCCTCTTTTGGCGCGAGCCCGATGGACAATGGAAGTCGAGCTCGTTGGGTCCGGGCGTACAAGCAATTAAAAAACATCTGACAGAATATGCCGACGCAGTGGCCCGGCTCGACGCGCAGCTCGACGATGCGGACCGTGCCGACGATTACTTTGCCGTGCTGCAGGCCATCTCACCTTTGCTTCGCGCCGCCCGCCACATGCACGCGGCGTTGCAGCAGGCGCGCGAGCTGTTGCCCGACGATCGCGATCTGGTGCTCCTGCGCGACCAGGCGGGCGAGATCGAACGGGCGGCCGAGTTGCTCCACGGCGACGCTCAAAACGGACTTGACTTTACGGTGGCGCGGCAGAGCGAGGAGCAAGCGAAGCGCAGCTATGAAATGGCCGTTTCGGCGCACCGGCTGAACGTATTGGCGGCCATCTTCCTGCCCATCGCCACGTTAAGCGCCTTGTTCGGCATGAACCTCGAACACGGCCTGCCGATTCGCGACAATCCCGCGGCCTTCTGGGTCGTGCTGGCCGCCGGCTTCATCGGCGGCGTCATCTTGACCGGCATCGTCACCAACGCGCCCACCCGTCCCTCGACGACAAAACAACCCCGATCTGAGAAAAAAAGCAAACGCCGCTGAGCTGTGGGGGCCTTTGGAGTGCGGCGATTTATCGCCGCTTTTGTCGGTCGCGGAGCGACCTTTCTTTCGTTTTGCCGGTTCTTTGTCGCTGGCAGGCGCATCAAAAGAAAGCGGCTCCGCCGCAGATCAAAGCGGCGATAAATCGCCGCACTCCAAAGGGTTGCGACCCTTCGATGCAGTGGAGCAGGCGACCAATCAGTCTGCCATTATCCGCCGCCCAAAATGCCGCTCGAGGCGTTGTTGGGTGCGTTCAACCTCTTCGGCAATCTGATCGGCCGGCAACACGCCCGAATCCGCAAGCAACTCAGCCAGACGGCGCAGCGTGCTGTGGCTCAAGCGGGGATCGTAAAGCAGCATTAATCGGCGTTCAATCAGGTCGTCGAGGCAATGCACCCATTCGTGCGCGATCAGCCAACGTACGAAGTTGCACGGGAACTGCGTGCCGGGCACGTTGTCACGCTCGGCCCCAATTTGCAATAGGATCTCGGCACTTTGGGTACCGCGCAGTTCCCAAACGGCCCGCACTTGGTCGATGGCAAACCCCGTGCAATCGGTCAGTTCGTGCCAATGTCGTTCGAGCGACGCTGCGTCGGCTGGATAATGCTCGCCACCGGGCAATGGACGATCGCGGCTGTTCCGCGGCGCCTCGTCGAGTTCAAGCCGTTTGCGGATGGCACTCACCGACGACTCGGCCAACGACCGGCAGGTTGTCAGCTTGCCACCGATGATGGAGAATAGCGGCGTCTCGCTGCCGTGGTGCTCTTCCAACCAATGTCGTCGCGTGATGGCCCCTGTAGAGGCTTCGTCCACGCGCGGCAGCGGTCGCACGCCGCTATAGTGCAAGTCGATGTCGGCGCGCGTCAGCCCAATCTGAGGAAACACCAATCGGACGGTCGAAAGCAGATAGTCGATTTCCGCGTCCGTCGCCACGGCATCGGCCGGATCACCGGAGTAAGGCAGGTCGGTCGTGCCGATGAGCACTGAAGGGCCGAACGGAAGGATAAAGACCGGCCGCCCATCCGGCGCTTCGGCATAGATGCCGCCAAGGCCGACCGCTTCACGCAGCCCAGTGTGCGACGTAACCAGATGGCTACCCTTGGTGCCGCCCATTAATCTCGCCGCCGGTACGTGCAACTCGCTCAAGGTTCGATCGACCCAGGCGCCCGTGGCGTTGACGATGGCCGCCGGTGTAAACGAGATCACCGACGACGACTGTGTATCCTCTGCTGCGGCCAGCGAATAAATTGTCGCGATGCGTCCGCTAAGCGCGGCACGATGATAAAGATACATCCGGAAATCGAGCTGCTGTTCCTCCGCAAGCCTTCGCGCATCGTCGAACAGCGCTACTACGAACCGTTCGGGAAAGCGGACTTGGGCGTCGCAATAGCCGCACAGCCACGGATACCGTCGCGCGTCGACCGCGGGCGCCCTAGGATCCTTCGCGGAAACGACCTGGTGCCGGGGCAGCGTGGGATCGCGCGCATACCAGTCGTAGAGCGTAAGTCCCGCACGCACCAGCCAGAGTCCGCGCGGCGTCGGCTGTCCGGCGGCAAGACGCAGCTTGAGAAACCGCCTCATCGAGTCTCGCAACCCGCCCCAGCGATTATTGACCGGAATGAACAACTTCAGCGGACGCACCAGGTGCGGGGCCAGGCGGAGCAAGCGAGTGCGCTCGGCCAGCGACTCGCGCACTAAATCGAACTCGCCGTATTCCAGGTACCGCAGACCGCCGTGAATCAGCCGCGACGAATACGAGGTGGCGCCGCGCGCCAGGTCGCCCGTATCGACAACCACCACGCTCATGCCCCCCAGCAATAGCTCGCGGGCCAGCGCGGCGCCGTTGATGCCGGCGCCCAAAATCAAGATGGGAGAAGTTGTCACGCTGGGGGCTTGCATCGGCAGACGGCGCCTTCAGCGCTTTGCTTGGTCGAATAGCAGCGAATTAAACCATAAAGGCAACGTCCGGTGCAATCACGACCCCGTGGTTGCCAATTGGCCCGGCGATTGCAACATCGCTTTTCAGGAACTGGATCTTGAATAGGAGGCAAATCATGCGATGGCATCGCCGTTCGAGAAATGCGCGGGCCGGAAACCGTCATGGCGAAAAGAAGCGGCAGTTGGGCGCGGAATGGCTGGAAAGCCGGCGTCTGCCGACCGCGGTGCCCACGCCGGCGGCGATTGAAGCCCAATCGGTGGCGGAAGCGGTGCAATCATCGTCGCCTGCGGCACCGGTAAATTCCCCGGCCTCGGCAGCATCAGCGTCGGGTGCTGCCTCGACCGGGGCCAACCAGGTCTTCATCACCAACGTTTATCAACAATTGCTCGGCCGAAATCCCGGCCCCGCCGAAGTGCAATACTGGCAAGACTTCCTGACGACGAACGAAGCGCCGTTCTTTAACAGCGTCGCGGGCCTGCCGGGCAACGCCTATACGGGGGCGCCGGCCAACGGTTACTCGCTCACCCAGTCGACCACCGGTGGTGCGTCGGCAACGCCCATCGGGCCGAACAGCGGTCCCACCACGAGTCTCAGCGAGTTTGACTATGGCCCGGCCGCGGGAAACAGCGAAAACGATTTCACGAGCGGCGCCGGCGTTTACACGAGCGGCACAAACACCGGCATCGCCGGCGCTTCGCCGGGAGAGAACGCTTCGACGATCCCGGTCACCGATCTGGCCACGTTCAACAACACGAGTGCGGCTTATGACGTGGCGCCAGGGCAGCCGGTGACGCAGGCGACCGCGGCAGCCAATCTGGGAGGCGCGGCGTTTGTGCAGACCGTCCTCAATTCGCCCGAATATCAAAATCACGTCGTCAACGACATCTATCAAGACTTTCTGCACCGGCCACCGAGCACACAGGACATGAATTACTGGAGCGGCGTAATGGCCACACAGGGCGAGCGGGCCGTGCTGACCGCCGTCTTGGCTTCGCCGGAGTACTTTCAGAACGCCGGCGCAACCGACGCCGGCTACGTAGCGGCCCTGTACCGCGACGTTTTAGGCCGAACGCCTGGTCCCGCCGAGCAACAATATTGGGTCTCACAACTGAACGGCGGCGGGGCGCCGTCTCGCGCGCTCGTCGCCGCGCAGATTCTGGGCTCGCCCGAGGCCAGTCAGTTGCTGATCACCAATCCGACGAACAATGCACTGGCCGACCTGACGAACGGCGGATACGGCACGGCGATCGACAGAAGTGCGCTGACACCGTCTGCCCAGCAAGCGTACTTCAACCAATTAGAGACGAATCCGGCGTTTGAGAGCCTCATCGAGAGCATGTTCGGCGGCGAAATGACTTACCAAACCGGACCGGGCACGGGCGACAATCCCAGCCAAACCTCCGCAGGCAACGTGGCATAAAAGCAGACCGAGCGCTTAGCGAGGCTGGCAGGTCAGGCTTTTAGCCTGATGTCCATCAGGCTAGTGCTCTGTTAGCGGATAGGTCAAAGCGGTGGCTGGGGCAGAAGCTGGCCGGGGCGGACGTCGTTCCTGCCAAAACGCGCCGCCGGCCAGCGATGCCCCGGTGGTCGCGCTACCGGGGCATCGCCGCGACGGAGCGGATTGCGCGGGGTTGCTCATTAGAACGCGGTTTTGCTCCAGCCACCGCATACTATCCATCACTCGACGAATCACGGAGGACTAGAAAGCCTCAGCCATAGAAAGAGTGAAAAAACTTTGTTTTAAACTTACAGTTGTAAACGCGTCGCGCGTCGCTAGAATCATCGCAACCGTAGGATGGATCGCTGTCTTACGGGCTTGAAACTGACGAATCCCCGGACCAGAGAGATGGCGGTCGTTCGTCCGTGCCAATCGTGGCCGGCGACGGGGAGGGTGCAATGCAAAATATGCGGCGAAGTCGTTCGCTGCCGAGGTCCGCTCCCGAACGGGTGCGCACCACGTCGGCGTTGGTTTTGCTAGTTTCGTCTGGCACGCGCCAATGCCCGCCGCCCAAAGCGGCGCTCACGTCTGAGCCTTTGGCCGGCCGCTTTTACTCCCGGTGGCGTTGCCCAAGCGAGTCCGGTCGTCTCACGACCGCCAGAAACTCAGCGCTCACGTCTGAGCCTTTGCGCGGTTTCACAAGCCGCAAACGTCGCGGCGAATATGCGGCGCTCACGTCTGAGCCCTTCATGCCGCACGCTATGGGACGCTGCCGTTGTCAATCTCTAGTCACTTCACGGAGGAACAGACATGCTTCAACTCATCGCTCATGACCAAGGGATCAATCCATGCGCTGCTCCTGTCGCCGGCGTGCGCATGGATTTGCCCAGCGCGGCGTGGACGCTGGAAGAGCTTTACGCTCGCGCGTCGTGGGAGAACGACGAAATCCAAAAGTGCCGAAAGCACGCCACGAGGTACTGGTACCTGGGCAAGGTTTTGCTTTTCCTTCAAGACCAGGTCGCCGAGGGCCGCTGGGAAGCCTGGTGCGAGGCGCACCGTGTGAACCGCAATCGCTGGCAGCGTGGTCGATTGTTGGCCCTGGCGTTTCAGTCGGCGGAGAACGTTGCGGACCTCACCGTTCAAGAGGCCGTCGAACAGGCCAAAGAGATCCTAGGCATTGAGGCCGGCCAGACCGCTGCCGGCGCCAAGTTGCGCCGCTCGCTGACGTTATTTCTGAAGTCGCTCGACAAAAGCCTCTCGGAATTTGACAGCGTCAAAACCGCCGATGCCGTTCTTCCGCGCATCGCCGACGTTCGCCAGAAACTTGCTGAGCTTGAACATGCCTGCCTCGCTCTGCAGGTGCGAACCGCCACCGCGGTCGTCCCGCGGCGCGCAACGAAACCCAA
>DASSFG010000853.1:0-6257 GCA_035694685.1 Pirellulales bacterium | reverse complement strand
GTACACGAGCTTGTTTTGAAACGGGAGCAAGACTGTCTCGACCATCACGGGCAGATAAGGTCCGACCAGCGACTCGAAAGGCTGCGAGAGAGCCGTAACGCCGAAAGCGACGGGGCCGTCTTTATCTCTGAGAAAAACAGTGTACTTCACCAGATCGCGAAAAATGTAAAACCTGCCGAAAAGCTGATTCCGCCAAGAACGCACGATTAGCAATTCGTCGTCGCTGAAGCCGGTGGGATTGGCCTCCACGAAAGCGTCGATGAGATCGAGACGTTCGACCAAGGCGTCGCGAACCTTGCGCCGCTCCTCGGCCGGTAGCACCGCGAAGGCTTCGGGGCTTTCGACGCCGGCTATGATGTCCAGCCGCTCGTTGACGAAAAACATCAGCGTGCGGTGCAATCGGAAGAAACGTTCTGCTTCCTGAGGGCTGAGCAACATGGCGCTATTTGATCGCTGGGGCAACCATTATTCATTATTCTTGAAGGGCCAGCCAGCGTTCGGCGTCGAGGGCGGCCATGCAGCCGCTGCCCGCGGCGGTGATCGCCTGCCGATAGTAATCGTCGGCTACGTCGCCGGCGGCAAACACGCCCTCGACGCTGGTGTTCGTGCGGAAGGGCACCGTCCACTTAATGTAGTTCTTCGACGTCAATTCCAGCTTGCCTTCCAAAAAACGAGTGTTGGGAGTATGGCCGATGGCCAGAAACATGCCCGTGGCTGGCACCTCGCGGGTCTTGCCGTCCGCGACGCCTTTCAACCGCACGCCGGTGAGCCCCTCGCGATCGTTGCCGAGCACTTCGTCGACGACGCTGTTCCACTCCATCGTGATTTTCGGATCGTTCAATGCGCGGTCGGCCATGATCTTCGAGGCGCGTAGTTCGTCGCGGCGATGCACCATGTGAATCTTGCTGGCGAACTTGGAAAGGTAGTTGGCTTCTTCGCAGGCGGAATCGCCGCCGCCCACGACCACCAGTGGCTTGTTGCGGAACCGCGGCAAGGCGCCGTCGCACACGGCGCACGCGCTGACGCCAAAGTTTTTGTACTTCTCTTCCGACGGCATGCCGAGGTAGTTTGCCCGTGCGCCGGTGGCAATGATCACCGAGCGGGCCTCGACCGGCTCACCTTCGGACGGAACGAGCTTGAACGGGCGTCGCGAAAAATCGACTTCGACAATGTCGTCGGTGACGATCCTCGTGCCGAAGTTTTTCGCCTGCTGGCGCATTAGCTCCATGAGTTCTGGACCGCTCACGCCTTGTTTGCGGTGCGGCGCCATCGTTTGCCGCTGCGGCTTGTCGATGGCATGATCGAGGTACGATTCCAAATTGCCGTGAGGAAAGCCGGGATAGTTCTCCACTTCGGTGGTCAGTGCAAGCTGGCCCAACGGTAGCGTGCCCGACAACCGGTTTGGCTCCGTAATCGCTCCCTCGAACACGAGCGGCTGAAGTGCGGCCCGTGCGGTATAAATGGCGGCGGCCCACGCGGCCGGCCCGCTTCCGACAATCACGACGTTTTCTGGCAAGTCGATGCCTCCTTGAAGCTGGATGAGGGATGAACGATGAGAGATGAAGGATTAGCGATACGCGAAGAACAGGGCTTTTCATCCCTAATCCTTCATCCTTCATCCCTCATCTTTCATCTCCCTACGCGGACATTATAGGCGCGCCGTCGAGTGCGCCTATGCCGTCGCCTTGCCGCGAACCGGCTGCCAGCCGTATGCTTCCTTTAGGAGTCGCAGCATTGCCAACCCCTCATCCCTAATCCCTGACCCCAAACCGCTATGTCCCAAGCACTCGCAAGCAAAGTCTGGACCGGCGCGCATTTCATCGCCGGCGATTGGCAACCGTCCGTCGGCGAACAGTTCGAGAACTTCAACCCCGCGCAGGCCGATGAAGTCGTTGGCCACTATCCGCTCGGCACGGCCACCGACATCGATGCGGCGGTCGAAGCGGCCCGAAGTAGCTTCGACGCCTGGCGGCGCACGAGCCGCGTCAAGCGGGGAGAGCTGTTTCTCAAGTTGGCATCGCTCATTGAACGCGATACTGAGGAGCTGGCCCGTGTGCTGGCCCGCGAGAGCGGTAAAGTACTCGATGAATCTCGGGCGGAAGTCGTCGAGGGTCTGCACATGGTGCAATACGTGTTTGGCACCGCTCGGCAGCCCAGCGGCCAGGTGATCGACTCGGAGATCGAGGCCAAAGATCTCTACGTGCGCCGCAAGCCGCGCGGGGTAGTGGCCGTCATCACCCCTTGGAACTTTCCTTTTGCGGTGCCGCTGTGGATGTTGGCCCCCAGTCTGCTCGAAGGCAATACGACCGTCTTCAAGCCCTCGGAAGAAACGCCTGAGATCGGCCAGCGGCTAGTGCGGCTGTTCGCCGAAGCGGGCTTTCCCGCAGGAACGATCAATCTGGTGCACGGCCTGGGCGAGGAGGCGGGCGACGCCTTGGCCCGGCACGAGCAGGTCGACGTCGTTTGCTTCACCGGCAGCTATGACGTAGGTTCGCACATTCGCCGGCTGGCCGCCGAACATCCGCACAAGAGCTGCGCCTTGGAAATGGGTTCCAAAAGCGCCGTCATCGTTTGCGAAGATGCCGCCCTCGATCTGGCCGTTAATGCGGCCGTGTTGAGTGCCTTCAAAACGACCGGCCAGCGGTGCGTCTCGGCGGGGCGCGTGCTAGTACACGAGCGGCGATACGACGAGTTTGCCGCTGCGTTCGTCGAGCGTGCCCGGCAGGTACGTTTTGCCGATCCCTTCTCTCCCGGCGCGTTCGCCGGGCCACTCATCAACCAGCGGGCTATGGAAAAAGTGGCTTCCTACAACGATCTGGCGAGGCAAGAGCGGGCGGAGGTGCTGCTCGATGGCGGCCGGATGATGGACAGCGAGCACCGCTCCGGCCACTTCATGTCGCCCTTCGTTTATCGTCAAACCTACCGGCCCGACGCCCGTACAATTCACGAAGAAGTATTTGGCCCGCACCTGGCGATCATTCCCTTTGCCAGCGACGAGGAGGCCATTCGCATTTACAACGACACGCCCTTTGGCCTTTCGATGGCGGTGATCACCGAAGACTATCGTCGCTGGCGGCTGTACCGCGACGAGTGCGACTACGGCATGGGCTACGTCAACTTGCCCTGCATCGGGGCCGAAGTACATCTGCCGTTCGGCGGCGTCAAGCGCAGCGGCAATGGCCAACCCTCCGCCGCCGCGCTCGTCGACGCCGTCACGCACCGCGTCGCCTTCACCGTCAATCATCAGCGCGGGATTACGATGGCCCAAGGTATGAGTGCCTTAGTGCCAGAAACACAGTAGGGTGGGGACAAGATCGCTTTAGCGAGCGCCGGCCCACCGTTCCGGCTTGTTTGACCGATTGCGGCATGCGAGAATTCCACCATGATCACGACAGCAAAACCGCATTGGGCTGAAGTTACACGCTGGGCCGCGCTCGCCGGTGATTGGGATCTCACGGAAACGAGTGCCCGCTACAAGCCATCCCCGGCTGCCACGGCCTCGAATGTAGCACCACTAGGACTGGCGATCTGTGACGAACGCTTCCGGGACGGACTGATTCGAGCCACCCTTCGGTTTGAAGGAGAAGACGGTCCCTTGAAAGGCGGCTCGGCCGGAATCGTGCTGGGCTATCACTCCGAGTCGGGCGACTATTTAGTCGCTGGCCTTGGAGCTTTCGATTTTGCGTATTGTATCTGGGAATTCTCACCTGCGCTTGGCTGGCAACCGCGCCATCGAAGCGCGGGAACTATTCACAACCTGCGATACAACCGCGATTATGACCTCAAAGTGACTCAAAAAGGACAGCGAATTTCATTGGCAGTGGACGATGTGCCCGTATTGGAACACTTACTTGCGCGGCCGTTGTCAGGCAATCAACTCGGCATCTACGCGTGGTGCGAATCCCCGGTGGTGGTTAATGGATACGCGGTGCAGCGAAGATCGCCGATGGCGTTCGTCGCCATGCAATTCGGCGACCCGTACGACAAAATCTATCGGTCGGTCGTTAAACCGAAAGCGGAGAAACTAGGATTTGAGGTGGTCCGCATCGACGAAGTTAACAAGCCGGGCATCATTTTCCAGGACATTCAGCGAAAGATTGAAGATGCCAAAGTCGTGATCGCAGAGATCTCGGCGCCAAATCAGAACGTCTACTACGAGATTGGCTATGCCCATGCTTTGAACAAGCCGACGATTCTGCTGGCCCAACGCGGCAAGGAGCTTCCCTTCGACATTCGCAGCTATCGAGTGATTTTTTACGAAGACTCGATCGCCGGCAAACCGCTCGTCGAGCGGACGCTCCGCGAGCATTTGCACTCGATCTTGCAGGAAATCTGACTTGCGCGTCCCGGCCTCAACCCTGAGCCTTCGCATGGATGCACCGCACTTGATTACTCTGCTGCCAGGGCTCAAAGCCGCGGAATGGGTTGCCCGCGATCTGCGGGTAATTCGCCTTCATATACGCGCGGATATCCTTTGGTGGCGGCGCGCGCCGATGGCTGCGTGCTCGAAGACGTCGACGGGAACTTGTTTCTGGATTTCACGGCCGGCATCGCGGTGAATGCCACGGGTCACGCGGACCACCGTCTGTACGCCCGATGAAGTGGCGGCCATTTTCGTTGAGCCGATCCCCAGGGCGAAGGCGGCTATCGAGTGCCCTACGCGGGCTTTTTGTCGATGCTGCGAGCGGTTTGCGACGCCACAGCATCTTGCTGGTGGCCGACGAGGTGCCATCGGGCATGGGCCGCACGGGCAAGATGTTTGCCATCGAGCATTTTGGCGTCGTGCCCGACACGGTCTGTCTGGCCAAAGGCATCGCCAGAGAGTTGCGTTTTAGGGTTGAGAAAATGGGTATTAGGGGCTGGGGGGGTCGAGGCTGGGGGCGAGCCGCGGCTGCTGACACGCAGAAGAGGACAAAAGATTAATGACAAAAAAATAATGGTGCCCTTGAGCCGCTGCGCACGGCGCTAGGCCGCCACGTACCTCTCGTCCGCCTCGCTGGCCTCTCGTCCGAAAAACGGCTAACATACCAGTCGGCTCCGATGGTCGTTGCGCGAGCGATGCGCGGAGCCGATTAGGCCGGTTGGTGTGACATGCTCCGTATCCTTGGCTCAGCCCGAAATCTGTGTGACGGCGTTACACGCCGCGATTGGCTGCGCATCGGCGGACTCGGGCTGGCCGGGCTGACGCTGCCCGACGTGCTGCGGCTGCAAACAGCTTCGGCGGCGCCGGCGGCCAACGGTCGCACGTTCGGCAAAGCCAAGAGCATCATCCTGATCCACCTCTATGGGTCGCCCAGTCAGCTCGAAACCTTTGACCCCAAGGCGAATGCACCCGTCGAGATACGCGGCGAGCTCAATCACATTCCCTCGAACGTGCCGGGACTCGACGTTTGCGAGCTTCTGCCCAAGTCGGCCCAGGTGATGGACCGTTGCTCGGTCATTCGCTCGATGACGCATCCCTATCCACTGCACGGCGTGGCCTTCGCGCTCACCGGAGTGCAGGCCATCGACGTGCCGATGGAGCTCAACCCGCGCGATCCGCGGCATTGGCCCTTCTTCGGCTCGGTGGTCGATTACGTCGACGCGCACGCGCCGGGCACCAACACGCCGGGAAAAAGGCGCGCGACCGAAATTCCGGCCAACATCGCCCTGCCCTGGCACATGAGCGCGCGCCGCGTGGGTGAGGTTCCGCGGGCCGGCCCCTATGCGGCGTTTTTGGGCGGCGAATACAACCCTGTTTGGACCGACTTCGTCGGCCAGGCCACGCGCTCGCTGGAAAAAACGCTCGGCCAGCAGGTCTACACCGACAACGACCCTTACATCGGCTGTTCGCCCGACAGCCATTTCATTGTTCCTTCGGCGACGAGCCTTTCGGGCGACGTGACGCTCGACCGGCTGAACCGCCGCCGCTCGCTGGTCGAACAGTTCGACCAGATGCGCGGGCACCTGACCGAGACTGCCGGCGGCCGACAGTTCGACCGCTATCGCTCGATGACCTACGACCTCTTGCAATCGAGCAAGCTGCGCACCGCGCTCGACGTGAGGTTGGAGGCGGCTAAAACGCGCGAACTCTATGGCGACACGCTGTTCGGCGTCGGCTGCCTGGCGGCCCGGCGGCTGATCGAGGCGGGCGGACGCGTGGTCACGCTGTTCTGGGACGAATACGGCCTGGCGGGAAGCGGCTGGGACACGCACTGGGACCACTATCGGCGCATGCGGCAAGAGCTTTGTCCGGGTTTCGACCAGGGCTGGTTCGG
>DASSFG010000852.1:0-3151 GCA_035694685.1 Pirellulales bacterium | reverse complement strand
CTTACGGTCGACCCGTTTCGTTTTGTCGAGGTTGGTGAAGCGAAACGTCTCGATCCGGCCAGGCAACATGGCAATCAGCTTGCCCTTAAGGCTGGCGATTCGCGTGATGTTGCGATCGGTCAACTCGAATTGAATCGGCATATCGACCGATTTCTGCTCGCCGTCGATGGGAAACTGCATGTCGCCGGCGGACGGCGCGACCGGAACTGGCTGGCCCTGGTCATCGACGGCCACCACCGACGAGCTGGGCTGCGTGATGACGATCGGCCGAAGCCGCGGCTCCCAGGCCGCCTCGAGCGTGAGCTCCAACTTGTGGCTCATCGGATCGCGCAGGTCCCGCTGAGCGATGAACATGGTGCCTTCAATGCGGAACGCGCCGCTGTAAATGGCCGACCCGTGCCGCGGCAAACGCGATTCGCCGCGGCTGGTAATGCCCAAGCCGCCCTGTTCCGAGGCATAAGGGTAGATCGTCAAATCTGCGTCGTCGAGCACCTGATCGAGCGCGGGCCAGAACGGCGTTTGCTTGAACTCGACTTTGAGATCCGGATCGCCCACGTCTTCGCCGAATTCTTTTCGCAAATCGACGATTTTGTTGCCGGTTTGCTCTTCGATGGCGGCCAGCACCTCGGATAGCGGCGTCTTGCCCGAGAGCGTGACGGCCGTCGGCTCGAGCGAGCTTTCGGCCGCGTTCTTCTCCAGCTTTTCGCGCACGCGATCGAGCCGTTGACCGGCCTCCGCCGACAAGCGATCGGTATTCTCGGGCAGATAGTCGAGTGCCTTGACGCCGAGGGCGACGAGGTTCTTCTCGGCCTCCTCGCGGCGCGACTTCTGGCTGGCATCGAGCTCGCGAATGAGGTGCCGGACCTGCTCGCCGAGGTCGCCTTCACCGACAGTTCCGCTGGTAGCGGATTTGTCGAAAGGGTCGACAGGGGCTTTCACTGGCTTCGTGGGCTCTTCAGCGATTAACCAGCCGGACGAGGCAGCCAACAGAACGAAGATCACGGATTTGCGCATGGTTCTATTCCCGAATTGCCGCCGAGGTGACTCCCATCATTTTAGAGCAGCTTCGCCGGCACTGCCAGCACGCGGGAGCAAAAGCAGTGTCCTAAACTTTAGTTGTCGCCGTGTGTAGGGTGGGACAAGCTCGCTTTAGCGAGCGCCGGCCCACCAGAATCTCGAATGGAAAATGGTGGGCCGGCGTTCGCAAGCTCACTTGTCCCACCCTACGTCGATAGCAGCACCTTGGCGACCGAACCAGACTTCTTGTCAATTCCATGCCAAAAATGCGCAACTTCACCCTCATCGTTATCTGGGTCCTGGCCGCTCCCGCACTCGCCGGTGAGCCGAAATGGACGCTCGACGTCAACCTGAACGGTCGCCACATTGAAGGGCTGCCGCTGGTTTGGTCGCAAGACCACGTCCTTTTGGCTCGCGATGGGCGCGTGTGGAATTTCAAGCCCGACGAAGTGCGCAACGTACATCAGACGTCGGCGACTTTTCAGGGATACAGCGCCGCCCAAGTCCGGGCACGACTGGCGGCCGAGTTGGGCAACGCATTCGAAATCAGCGGCACCGGGCACTACCTGGTGGCTCACGCCCCCGGCCAGCGCGATTATTGGAGCAAGCGATTCGAGGACCTCTACCGCTCCTTCGTGCACTACTTCAAGGTGCGTGGTTTCGGCCTGGTGGAGCCCGAATTTCCGCTCGTGGCAATCGTGTTCCGCAATCAAGACGATTTCCTTTCCTATGCCCGACGCGAGGGGGCACAAATCGGCCCGCAGGTGCTCGGTTATTATTCGCCGATCAGCAATCGGATCAGCCTGTTTGACCAGGGCGGCGGGCGGGCCAGCGCCGACGACTGGCAGGCCAACGCCGCCACCATCATTCACGAAGCGGCGCATCAAACCGCCTTTAACACGGGCGTTCACCGACGCTTTGGGGCCGCCCCGCGTTGGCTCGTGGAAGGGCTGGGCACGATGTTTGAGGCGCCAGGCGTGTGCGATTCGACGCACTACTCAACGCTGCCCTCGCGGTACAATCGCGGGCGACTGGCCCAGTTTCAACGTCTCTTGCCCAGCCGCCCTGAGAATTCTTTGAAAGAGTATCTTGCGGGCGACAGCCTGTTTCAGTCGAACGTCGATCGGGCATACGCCGAAGCCTGGGCCTTGTCGTTCTTCCTGGTCGAAACGCGGCACAAGAAGTACAGCGAGCTGTTGGCCCGCACCGCGGCCCGGCCCGCGTTCGCGCGTTATGACGCCGCCGACCGGCTCGCCGATTTCACCGCGATCTTCGGCGGCAATCTGCGTCATCTCGAAGCCGAATACCTGCAGTTCATGTCACAGCAACGCTGAAAACGTCGTGGTCGAGTTCGCTTCGGTCGGCCGGTCGTCTAGGGCGCGGCCTTCGGAATGGTCCAAATGCTGACGTGCGTCTTCATCGTCGGAAATTTTTGCGGCTGAATCTCATCGGCGGCGAAGAGCAGGTACCGGCCGTCGTTTAGGCCAGGTCGGCCACGACGAGGCTGTGTGGACAATAAAGGCACTCGCCACAGGCGAGCGTGAGGCTCCAGGGTGGCGAACCTCACGATGGAGAGCGCATCTTGTCGGTGACGTAGCGCAACAGATCGCGCACGGAAATGACGCCGCTGATGCGGCCTTGAGTCACCACCGGCATGTGGCGGTAGCCGCCCACGTCCATCTTGTGGATGGCGAAAGCGATGCGCGCATCGCTGTCAACGGCTTCCGGCGAGGGCGTCATGAATTGTGAAATCGGACGATCGGCTAAGGCCGCAAAATCGACGCTGAGGCGGTTCAGTGCGTCGCGCTCGCTGAAGATGCCGGCAATCTGGTCGCCACGTGTGACCAGTACGCAGCCGACCTGGTGCTCCACCATGCTACAGAGCACCTCGCCGACGGGTTGCTCCGGCGAAACGGTGAAGGGCGGCTTCGGATCGAGCGACGAGACGCGGTCTTTCATCAAGCTGCGTTCGATCGGCGTCGCCGCCCGTGGCTTAGAAAGGTAATCGAGCGGCTGCTGACACTCGTCGCAGTGATCGGCGCCGTCGATGTTTTCCACGCCGCAATAGGGGCATTCGGTCATGGTTGGCTCCTCTAGCGTAGGGTGGGAGCGAGCGAGTGGAACGAGCGCCGGC
>DASSFG010000851.1:0-7918 GCA_035694685.1 Pirellulales bacterium | reverse complement strand
AACGCACGTCGACCAGGTGCAAGGCGTAGGGTTTGTAATCTCGCTTAAACCGCAAGGCCACCTGGTAGCTTTTTTCGCCGACCTGTACCTGCTCGCGGTCAAACATCGGATAGAGCGACAGCAGGTGGGTGCCCAACGACTTGCCGTCTTCTTTGCCGACGAAACGGACGTAGGCCGCCGACATGTCGACGCCACCGCCCATATCGGTGCCGCTGCTGGCTTTCGCTTCGTCGGCAATGAAGCTCACGCCCTGTCCGGCGTCGGCCAGATTTTTTTCACCTGCCTTGGCCTGCCGCAGGTTCGAGTTCTTCAAATAGCGCAGCACCTCGATGTCGAACGGCAGCTCCCCGCTGGATATCCGCTTGCTCGTTTCGAGGAAGTGTTGCGGTACCACCACTACGTCGTCGCGGTCGGCAGGGGAGCTATCGACCACGGCCAGTTCCACGGTGCGGATGTCTTGCACATAGTTGACCGTTTCGCCTTCACGGATCTGCATCTGGCCTTCGCTGTGCAGCGAGTAGACCACAAGCTCGTTGAGCATCATCAGTCCCACGCCGGCGTGCAGCAGCACGACGCCGGCCCGCTTGCGAAACAACAGCCAACAGCCCGTGAGCAACACGACGCTCACCAGACTGGCCTTGAGCAATTGCCAGAGGATGCGCATCGAGGGGGCGCTAAGTGCCGCGGCCTCACCCGCGTAAAACAGCCATGCGACGAAGGCGCCCAACAAGAGGCAAGCGAGGCCCAGCAGACTCGCTTCAATCTTCCGCGACGCACGTGCGCTGCGAATGGCGGCGACGAGCGTCGTCAGGCAGAGCGCGACGAGCCCCCATTTGCAGAGCGACCAAAGCTGCACCCACGTCAGAATCGGCTGGCCCTCAATGCCGTCTTTGTTGGAGCCGCCCAGCACCACCATCCAACCGATCAACGCTCCCAGCGCGACGACAATCAGCCCGGCCAAAAGCCGTGTGCCGCGTGCTTGAACTTTGAAGCGCAGGGCGTGGGCCGCCAGCAAATTGACCAGCATCACCGAGCCGATGGTGAAGCCGCCGGGAAACGGAAAGACACCAGGCAGTGAAATCGACCGCGGCACAAAAATCTGCAAGGGAATCCAGGCGATGGGTGTGCGAAAGTAGGTGCTCATCACCTCCCAAATATCGCGATCGATTTGAGCCAGCGTACCGGCAAGAATCAAAAAGATCGCCAGCGCAAAGGTCACCACCGTGATCTTCAACGAAGCCAGCGGCCTGAGCAGGGCCCGCAGGGCCTCACCTAACCCTAGTCCGGGCTCTTCCTGCGGCGCGAACTCCGTGACCTCGGGCAGCGTGTTAGTTGCCATCGTTGGCTCCTGTGGTTTCGCCAATCGCGAGCGATTGAACGAAGCTTTTAAAATGGTCTCGTTGACGTTCGACCAGCAGCTTGTCGCCGGTCAGCTTGATGAACCAGGCCCGGCCCGCCGCCTTCACGATCACGGCCAGCGTCGCTTTCTCATCGCCGATCATCTCGATGTATTGTCCTTCATGGCGGGCTGCTTCAGGACCGACGTCGACCGACGAGACGTGCCGATCGACGTCGAGCTGCGTCGTTGGCCCCAGGCCGACTTGCTCGCGCCAACGGTTTACGTTGGGCAACAGGTCGCCCGCCGAAGCGTCGAGATCGGTGACGGAAACATCGCCGCTTTGGCCGCCATCGCTAATGCGGAAACTCGCTTTGCGAAACCTGGTGGCGGGCACCTCTTGCCAGCCATCGGGAACTTCGTATTTCAACTGTGGTGACGCCCCGCCTGGCGAGGCCGGGGGAGGAGCGGCCGTGCCCCGACCACCGGCGAACGGGCCAGCCATTGCTCCGCTGCTAGCCTGGCCCACCAAATCAACCACGATGGCCGTCTCTCCGTCGAGCAGCTCGACTTGCTTCGTCTCGCGTTGCAGTTCACTCGGCGCGATGTTCTCCAGCCCGACCTGTCCGCGCCACCGGTTGATGTTGCGGAGCACGTACTCCGTTTCGTCGGCGTCGCCGCGCCCGAGCGTGCTCACCGTCACCTCCAGCGGCGCAGCATTGATGGCAAGCGTGGCATAGCGGAACTGGTCCCCCGGTTTCTGCGTCCAGCCCTCGGGCAACGACCATTCAGGCGTCGCGTCATCTTTAAAATGCACCGTTTTTAAGAAGCCGTCGAAGTCATCGGCATGAGTATCGATGGCCGCCTGTGGACCGAAAAACTTAAAAAACCACCCCTGCGTAGGCCGCAGCACGATGGCGGCCAGCATGCGTTGAGCCCCGCTCAGCTCACTCGTTTCGGCGGCTTCACCCCCGCCGCCGGCCAAACGGTCGATTTCCGACTGTTTTGGCACGGTGTAACGCCGGATTTCGTCTTGCTGGCGGCAGCCAGCGCTGGCAGTCAACAAGCCAACCAGCGTCGATAAAAAGAGAAAACGAGCCATCAACAGGGGCTTCGGCGAGCGAAAAACAGGCGGGGCAAGCAAAAACAGCGGACGGGAACAACTCAAGGCGGGAAAGCCGCCCTTCTGCCCGGCAGCTTACGAGTTTCGCCCACCGTTAGATTATAGTCGCGCTGCTCGCAAAAAGTACAGGTTGCCTACCGACGATCTTGCCCCACGGCATTTGGGTGACGAAGCTGGAGAGAATGATCGACTTGGAATTTGGCCCTGCTCCAACGTTGAGACGCATTGTTCCTTGTCTCGGCGGCAACCTAAATAGCCGTACGCGATTACCGGGCGCAACGGCATCGGTGGCTGGGGCAAAGCTGGCCGCGTTCGACCCAGCGCTCATCAGACGCCTTGCCGGCCAGCGATGCCCCGGTGGCCGCGTTTCCGGGGCATCGCCGCGGCAACGCCTGTCGCGAAAATCACGTCGGCGTCGCGGTTCTGCCCCAGCCACCGTTGCCGCTCAACCTGCTCGATGTCCGGTAATCGCGCACGGCTATTCAGGTTACCGTGGCGCGGTCGTGCGACCGCGCACAACCTGGTCCGAAGTACTGACCGCGTCCGCGAAGGAGCGCATCGCGTGACCGCACTCGACCGCAAGCTGTTGCGCGATCTGCGCCGCTCGGGCGGCCTGCTGATCGCCATCACGAGCATTATGGCTGTGGGCGTGGCCTGCTATGTTGCCTTGGGTTTCGCCTATCGCAATCTCTCCAGCGCCCAGCGGCAGTACTATGCCGATTGCCGCATGGCCGATTTCTCGCTGGAAGTCAAAAAAGTGCCGGTGAGCGAACTGGCGAGCATCGGCAAGCTGTCGGGCGTGATCGACGTCAGTCCCCGCATTCAGTTCTTCGCGACCGTCGACCTGGAACGCTCGGTCGAACCGATCAACGGCATCGTGCTCTCGCTGCCCGACCGCCGTGAGGCGACGATCAACGACATCCTCTTGCGACGCGGCAGCTATTTCACCGATCGGCGCGACAACGAAGTGATCGTCAACGACAAGTTTGCCCGCTATCACGGCCTGTCGCCTGGACAATGGATTCACGTCATTCTGAACAATCGGCGGCAGGAACTGTTTATCGTCGGCACCGCGATGAGCAGTGAATTCACTTACCTGGTCGGTCCGGGCTCGATCATGCCCGACCCGGAACATCTGGGCGTATTCTACCTCAAGCACTCCTACGCTGAAGAAGTGTTCGACTTCGACGGCGCCTGCAATCAGGTGCTGGGCAGGCTGGCGGCCAACGTGCGCGACCGACCCGATGATGTGTTGCAGCGGGCCGAGTCGCTGCTCGACAGCTTTGGCGTTTTCACCAGCATTCCCCTCAAGGATCAGCCGTCGAACCGCTTCTTGAGCAACGAGATCAAGGGACTGCGGGCGTTTGGCGTCATCGATCCCGTCATCTTCCTATCGGTGGCGGCGCTGGTGCTAAACGTGCTCATGACGCGGCTCACCGAGCAGCAACGCGTGGTGGTGGGCACGCTGAAGGCGCTGGGCTATCTCGACAGGCAGGTCTTCGTTCACTTTCTTAAGTTCGGTTTGGCCATCGGCATTGCGAGCGGAATTCTGGGCGGTGGCCTCGGTTGGTGGATTTCGATGGGTATGACCGGGCTGTACCGCATCTTTTTTGAGTTTCCGACGCTGGCGAACCGTTTTTATGGCGACATCTTCCTGGAGGGAATTCTCGTCAGCCTGGCCTGCGCCCTGGTTGGCTCGGCGCATGGGGCGCGGGCCGTGCTGCGATTGGAGCCGGCCGAAGCGATGCGTCCCAAGCCGCCTGCGCAGGGCGGCGCCATCTGGCTTGAACGGTTCCGCGGTTTCTGGGGCTCACTAGGCTTCGGCTCGCGGATGGCCTTGCGCAACCTGGTGCGGCAACGGTTCCGCACCTTGGCGGGCGTTTTCGCCGCGGCCATGGGCGCCTGCATGTCCGTCAATGCGCTGATGCTGGTGGAAGCCACCGCTTTTCTGGTCGATTTCCAGTTCTACCAGGTCGATCGCAGCGACGTGGAGTTGGAGTTCAAAGACGAGCTTTCGCAAGCGGCCCTGGCCGAATCCCGCGCGTTGCCGGGCGTCGATCGGGCCGAACCGCTGCTGAGCGTCGGTTGCACGTTCGTCAATGGTTCGCACACGCGCAAGGGCGGCATCACGGGCCTGGCGCCTGACGCCCGGCTGACGATCCCGCGCGACGTCAGCGGCCGACGCTTGCGTATTCCCAGCGCGGGCCTGGTGATGAGCCGCAAGCTCGCCGACGTGCTGCACCTCAATCGCGGCGACGTCGTCGAGATTCGGCCCACCAAGGGTTTGCGCGAACCTTATACGGCGCCGGTTGTCGAGATTGCCGACAGTTATTTGGGCCTGACGGTTTATGCCGACATTCACTACCTAAGCCGCATGGTTCACGAAGAGCTGGCGCTGTCGGGGGTGCAATTGTCGGTCGATCCGCGGCGAGAATCGCTGGCCACGCTGTATCGCGAGCTGAAACGCATGCCCGGCATCCAATCGGTGACGGCACGGGCCGACACGATCGCCAACGTGATGGAGACGCTGATCAAGAACCAACGCGTGTTCATCGGTTTGCTCGTGGTATTTGCGGGAGTCATCTTTTCGGCAGCGTGCTCAATTCGTCGTTGATCAGTCTGGCCGAACGGGCCCGCGAAGTGGCCACGCTGCGAGTGCTCGGTTATACCGAGTGGCAAGTGGGCAATCTTTTCTTGCGCGAGAGCGCGCTGGTGAACGCCGTGGGAACTTTGGCTGGCATGCCGCTAGGTTATCTGCTTAACTGGGGCATTACGATCGCCTACGACACCGAAATGTTTCGCATTCCGGTGGTCGATCCGACGCAGAGTTGCCTGATCACCTTTGTGCTCGGAACGGTTTTCGCATTGCTGGCGCACGGCATCGTGCAGCGAGCGATCTTCCGCATGGACTGGCTGGAAGCGATGAAGACCAAAGAGTGATCGTATTTTGGATTTGCGATTTTGGATTTTGGATTGCCGGCAAAAGCCGGCTGGTCAGCTATGGAGAGTTCCACCCTGGAATCAAAAATCCAAAATCCAAAATCCAAAATCTCCACCGGCGGAGTGCGCGAGACGCTGGCCGTCGCCTTGCCGCTGATCGCCTCCACCGTTTCGTGGACGATCATGATCTTTACCGATCGGGTGTTTCTCACCTGGTATTCGCCCGACGCCGTGGCGGCCGCGTTGCCGGCGGGCAACATCGCGTTTACCATTATCTGCTTTCCGCTGGGGCTGGCATCTTACGTCAATACGTTCGTCGCCCAGTATCACGGGGCGAACCGGCCCGAGCGCATCGGCCCCGCAGTCTGGCAGGCGTTGTTCATCGGCATGATCGCGGCGCCGTTGGCCATGTCTACCATCGCCTTCGCGCCGCGGATCATCGCCGCGGTCGGGCACGCGCCGGAGGTGGCCCGCTACGAGTTAGAGTATTACCAGGCTGTTTGTTGGGGCGAATCGACGCTGGTGATGGTCGCGGCCCTGTCGGCATTTTTTACCGGCCGCAGCCGCACGCGCACCGTGATGGTTGTCGATTCGAGTGCCGCGGCGCTCAACGTGTTGCTCGATTACCTGTGGATCTTCGGCCGCGGCGGCTTCCCTGAAATGGGAGTCGCCGGCGCGGCCTGGGCCACGACCGTCGCCACCTGGGCGCGGCTGGCCGTGTATCTCTATCTGTGGTGGCGGCCCGAACTACGTCGCAAATTTAAGACGCTGTCGGGCTGCCGTTTCGATCGCGAGCTGTTCGGCCGGCTGGTCTGGTTTGGTTTTCCCAATGGCACGCAATATCTGTTCGAAATGGGGGCCTTCACCGTCTTTCTCGTACTGGTCGGCCAAATGGGCAAGCACGAGCTGGCCGCCTCGAACTTGTCGTTCAATCTGAATTCGTTCGCCTTCATGCCGATTCTGGGCGTCGGTCTGGCGGCGAGCACGCTCGTCGGGCAGCATTTGGGTGAAAACAAGCCGCGTCTCGCCGAACGCTCGACGTGGTCGGCCTTTCAAATCGGCGGCGGCCTGATGGTGATCGTGGCCAGCCTCTACCTGTTCGCCCCCGATCTGCTGCTTTTTACCTACAGCATCAATACCGATCCCGAAAAATTCGCGGAACTGCACGACCTGGTGGTCATCTTGTTGCGGTTCGTGGCCTTTTATTGTTTCTTCGACGCCATGAACATCATTTTCTCCGGGGCCTTAAAAGGCGCCGGCGACACCGCTTTTGTCTTGGCGACGACGCTCGTCGTCTCGCTGGCGGTGGCATCGGCCACGTGGATCGGCGTGAAGTATTTTCATTTCGGGCTGTACTGGTGTTGGAGCATCATCACGGCCTGGGTCTACCTGCTGGGCGTCATCTTTTTACTGCGATTTCTCTACGGCCCTTGGCGCGGCATGCGCGTCATCGAGAAGCCCGACCTCCATTTGCACGTCGAAACCGCCGAGCCCGAGCGCTGCCCCGGCGCGGCAAGCTGATTGAGGGTAATCCCCCAGGCACACTCCGTGCGCCCTTGCCGGCGCCGAGCATCGACATGTCGTTATTCCTCGCCCCAATCGGCAGGAGGCCACACTTCGATCGGGTGCCCCATGGCAGCGGTCAAATCGCCGAACGCTTTCACAAGTTTTCGGAATGACCGGCAACGGTGGTGTGCTTCGCGCATGTCGAATTGTGCCGTCAGCGCGGGTTGATCGGCCTTCTCGTAATAGCTCGCCCCCTGTCGCATACACGCTTCGAGCTTCCCTTTGGCGTCGCGGGGCGCCTCTGGATCTTGATGTGAAGCCGCATCGTCACGAATGCCTCGCGAACCGCGTAATGATTCAATTGCTGCTAAGAACCATGCTTCGAATTCACGTTTCGGCATCACGATGTCGCACGGTATGTCACCAGCCTCTTCGCTCGCCCAAGCCTTGAGGGAAGGGGCCATCTCCGCGGGACAATCGTCATCGGCGTCCAACACGACCAGAATTGCACCGCATTCCTCCTGGCGCCTTGCCAACTGGACGACCTCTCGGAGGAATGCCTCGATTACCAGCCTTCCACGCGGACGACGGATCGGTCGGTTGACGTCGATCTCATGCACTTCGGCTATGTCCCGAAGTCTGCGAACCAACACTGGCAGGCTTGAGATCTCTCCGAAGCCTTCGACAACCGGTTGGATGTTCATGGGCCCTCGATGAATAACTCACCCGCCGGGACGCTCACGTCTTTGCTAGGCGGAACCGACCTGAGCGCATTCGATCGCAATAGTTCGCCGGCAGTCATCAAGCGGTCTCGCAACGCCGAGCGCGTGCCCTCCGACACTGGCGTAATCTGAGTGGCCCCTTGGCTCCATTCCACCATCCGTAGATGCCGATCTTCTATCCATTCTGCGTCGAGAACGTCGGGACTGTGAGTCGTTACAATGACCTGCATAAAGCGAGCGGCATGCCTCAACATGTCCAAGACGATTGAAATGGCGCCAGGATGAATCGTC
>DASSFG010000850.1:0-3591 GCA_035694685.1 Pirellulales bacterium | reverse complement strand
AGTTTCCAGGGAATTTCAGTGACAAGCGAGGCACGGCGTGTCGGCCTTTGCGGTTCCGAGAAAGCCTATGAGCGCTATCTGGGCCTGTTGGTTTACTCGCAACGTTGCTATGAAGTCTTTGGCGTCGTGCGGAGCTCGGCGATGCGACGCACCGGCTTGCACCGGCCTTACAACGGCGCCGAAAAGGTCTTTCTTGCGGAGCTGGCCCTGCTGGGCCGGTTTGCTGAAATCGACGAGATGCTGTTCTACTCGCGTTGGCACGATCAGCGGTTCTCAGCCAATGCGTCGGCGATCGCCCAGGCCCTGCACATGAACCCCTCGGCCCCCCGACGGTTTGCCTGGCCGCGGCAAATCCGCTCGAGCTGGGGTTATCTTGCCGCCATCGGACAACTGCCGCTGACGGCTGCCGAACGATTGCAATGCCTCGCGGTGTTTGGACGTTATTTGCTTCAATTGGGCAAATGGCAACGTGTGCTGCGAGAGGCCATCACGGGGCGCGGCACGACCGCCCTGCTGCCCGAGCGCACTTCGGAGTGCGGCGATTCATCGCCGCTTTGGACGGTCGCAGAGCGACCTTTTTTATCCTTTGCCGACGGCGTCAAAGAAAGCGGCTCCGCCGCGGTAGAAAGCGGTGATAAATCACCGCACTCCAAAGAGGAGATCAACGCATGACGCCGGGCGAGCGGATTCGTTCTTTGGAGTGCGGCGATTCATCGCCGCTTTGGACGGTCGCGGAGCGACCTTTTCTATCTTTTGCCGACGGCGTCAAAGAAAGCGGCTCCGCCGCGGGAGAAAGCGGTGATCAATCACCGCACTCCAAAGAGGAGATCAACGCATGAGGCCGGGCGAGCGGGTTCTGATTACCGGTGGTTCGGGCGGCATCGGCAGTGAGATTGCGCTGGCCTGCG
Organism: Pirellulales bacterium; assembly: GCA_035694685.1. Taxonomy (GTDB): domain Bacteria; phylum Planctomycetota; class Planctomycetia; order Pirellulales; family JAICIG01; genus DASSFG01. The sequence continues at coordinate 2,683 of DASSFG010000850.1, read as the reverse complement.
CCGCGCGCGGCGCATGGCCAATCGTCGGCTTTTGTACCCAGGGTGAGCGCGCAAGAAACGTCGTGGATCGTTGCGGCCGTGGCGAGACACACCGTATCGACCTGCGGAGCGCCCTTGAAGAAGCGCCCTCCGTAGAAGCCATCATCCACTGCGCCGCAGCCTTTTCGCCGGAGCGTACCTTATTAACCGCCTCCGACGACGTGATCGAAGATTTGCTGGCGGTCAACCTGCTCGGCCCGGTAAGGCTGACGCGTGCCGTGCAGCGAGCGTCGAACCGGCTCAAGCGGGTGCTCTTCATTCTCTCGTCGGCCTCGTTTTGCCGCGGCACAGGCCCGTACGCCTTGTCCAAGGCGGCGGAGCTGGCCGTCTGCCGCTTGCTGGCGAATGAACTGTCGCCGGCGGGCATCCGCGTCGATGCCGTCGTGCCTGGCTGGACGAACACCGACATGGCCGAGCGAGCAGCCCGCGCCAGCGGCCGAAGCCTGGAGCAAATCGCCCACGAACATCCCGAGGGAGTTCTGCTTGAGCCGCGTGAGATTGCGGAGCTGTGTGGCGACTTGCTGTTCGACCACAGCGATGCGCCGCCTGGCAAGCTGATTGTGTGGGACTACCGTGACGGCCCCGAGCCGGTCTGGCACGACATCAACCCTATGACCGTTGCCACCGATTTGCCTCTCGTCTATATGCGACAGCGAATTAGAGTCAAAAGTAGGTCAGCCTTTCCAGGCTGACGAATGTCAGGCTGGAAAGCCTGACCTACCGAAAGGAACCTGATGCGAGTTTTAGTAACCGGCAATCACGGCTACATCGGCAGCGTTCTGATGCCGCTTCTCAAGCGCGCCGGTCACCATGTTTGCGGTCTCGATGGCGACTGGTTTGAGCCGTGTACGCTATTCAACAGCGATGCAAACTGGCCACACGTCAGACTCGATTTGCGTGAGGTGCGGGCCGACGACCTGACCGGCTTCAATGCCGTGATCCATCTGGCGGCCCTCTCGAACGACCCGCTTTCGAACCTCGACGCCGAACTGACTTATGAGATCAATCATCGGGCATCGGTCCACTTGGCCCGCCTTGCGCGCGAGGCAGGCGTCGAACGGTTTCTGTTTTCTTCGTCGTGCAGCATGTACGGCACGGCCGGCGATGATTTTCTTACCGAAGACGCCGCCTTCAACCCGGTGACGCCGTATGGTCGCTCGAAGGTGCTTGCCGAGCGCGACATTTCGCAGCTCGCCGACGACGATTTCAGTCCGGTTTTCCTACGCAATGCTACGGCTTACGGCGTCTCGCCGCGGCTGCGGCTCGACCTCGTGCTGAACGACTTCGTAGCGGCAGCCTGCACGTCGGGCTGCATCTTTATTCGCAGTGACGGCACTCCCTGGCGGCCGGTAGTACATGTGGAAGACATCTGCGGCGCCTTCCTTGCGGCACTCGAAGCTCCGCGCGACGCAGTCCACAACCAGGCATTCAATATTGGCCGCACCGACGAAAACTTCCGTGTCAGCGAGATGGCCGAGATCGTCTCGGAAGTCGTGCCCGGCAGCCGCGTGCAATACGCTGCCGACGGCGGGCCCGACAAGCGTTGCTACCGGGTCGATTGCCGCAAGGCCGAACACACCTTGCCCGGTTTCGAGCCTCGTTGGACGGTGCATCGCGGCGCCGAGCAGTTACGCCATGCTTATCGCGAGCATGGCCTGACCGTCGATGACATCTCGTCGCCCAAGTTTGTGCGTCTCCGGCGGCTGCGCGAACTGCTCGATGATCGGCGTCTGGCGGCCGACCTGCGGTGGGTCGCCACGGCCGTCGTGGAGGAACAACAGGACGTGGCCTTGGTTTCGGACGAAGGATGAAGGATGAAGGATGAGAGATGAGGGATGAAAGTAAACCGTGCGGTACCCTTCATCCCTCATCCCTCATCCCTCATCTCTCATCCCTCATCGTCACTTATGAAGTTCTGCAAAACAACCATTGACGGCGCTTGGATGATCGACGTCGAGCCATTGACCGACGATCGCGGCTTCTTCGCGCGCGCCTGGTGCGAGCACGAGTTTGCCGAACACGGTTGTGGCGGGCAATTTGTGCAGGCCAATCTGGCTTATACGAAGCTGCGGGGCACGCTGCGCGGGCTGCACTATCAGCTCGCCCCACACGAAGAAGCCAAGCTGGTACGCGCGACGCGCGGCGCCGCTTTCGTGGTGGCCCTCGACCTGCGTCATGATTCGCCAAGCTACCGGCGGTGGTGTGCCGCCGAATTGACTGCCGACAACCGACGCATGTTGCACGTGCCAGCCGGTTGCGCCCAGGGTTACCAGACGTTGCTCGACGACACCGAGATGTTTTACCACATGTCGATGTTCTACCAGCCAGCCGCCGCGCGCGGCGTGCGTTATGACGATCCGGGCTTTGACATCCCTTGGCCGCTGGCCGTAGCCGCCATTTCAGAACGCGACCGCGCCTGGCCCGACTACCTTGGCGGATGGCCTTCCCAGGGCGTCCCTAGAAGTTGACGCCCAGCACGCAATTTGCTTTATGGCAATGACCCTCACCAAGCATTCACCACGAGCAAGTTTGGCCGCCCAAGCGGACGCGGCTAGCGCCGTGCGCGCTGGCGGTGAGCCATCCGACAACGGGCAGGCGATGCACTCGCTCCTGTCGCGGCTTTACCCGATTTGCCGAAGTCTGA
>DASSFG010000849.1:0-2038 GCA_035694685.1 Pirellulales bacterium | reverse complement strand
CACAGCCCGCTTACTTTGCACGGAGGCGGCCGAAGGCTCGCCGCGAGATCCACCCCGCGAGACCGATAAGATCATCGCTTCGGGCCTCTCGCGCACGCACGCGCTGCGTCTGTTGAAACAATGGCAACACGACCTACGATATATAGCCTCCTTTGAGCGTCTTGCGCCGCAGGCGGAGGCAACCATCGGCCTGAACTATTGGGCCAGGAATCTGACGACGATGCCGCGATCGTGGGGCTCCCGTGGCGTGGAAGAAACTCTCTTTGCACTTTCGGTCGATCGGCTCGACCGGCTAGAGGAAGTCGATGTTCTCGCCGACGAACTGGGGCGCGATATTCAGAGCTATAAGGACCGCGAGAGCCGATTCTGGGGCCGCGAGGCGAGTCATCCCGTCGGTTGGCGGCACCTGGTCGAGCTGGCAGGCGCCGCCGCGCTGATCGTCGAAAATCGCTCCGCCGAAACAGGCTGGAACGCGGTCGGCGATGCGATTGACTGGTATGCCTCACGCGGTTGGCAGTTGGACCAGGTAGGCGAGCGACTTTTCAAGGAAACGGCCGATCTGCCGCTGCCGTTGCACCGCATTCGGGCACGATTGCGCCGCGGCTATCTGCGCACGATGGACCGTATTGGGCGGGCATTTTCCGAACTGTTGGCCACTCAGAAAGGAGACATCTTCGAGCTGCCTACCGCCGGCGAAGTCGCCCTAGCGGAGCTTCCTCGCGCAAGCGTGCCCACCGCGCTGGTTTTTCTTGATGCCTGTCGCCTCGAACTTGGCTGGCGGTTGGCCGGGTTGTTGAACCAAGGCGAGCCGGCCCAGCGTGCCACCGTCGTCACCGCCGTTGCTCCCGTTCCCAGCATCACGCCGTTGGGGATGTCTTTTGCGCTGCCAGTGAAACGCGAGAGCCTGCACGTTGGTCTGGCCGACGACGGCAAATCGTTTCGGGTCACTGTCGAGGGGTTCGACGGCGACTTGAAGTGGGCGGTGGAACGCCGCAAGTGGCTCAAGCAAAACCTGGACGTGAAAGACTGGCTCGAAATCGAGGAAGTAGTCGACGGCGAGAACTTGAAGAAATCGGGCCGCGGCCGGCGATTGATCGCCGTTCACGGCGACGAGTTCGACAGCCACGACGGACAGTTGCAGATCACGGGGGCCGAAGAGCATTTGCGCCGCTACGTGCAGGCCATCCGCAAACTGCGCGACGCGGGGTTTAGCCGCGTCATCGTGCTTACTGACCACGGGTTCTTTCATTGGCAGCCCGACGACGACGAGATTGTCGACGAACTGCCTACAGGTGAAGTGCTGTGGAAGCATCGCCGCGCCATGGTCGGGCGCAACCTTTCGCACACCAGCGCGGTGCTGATGCCTGTGCCACAGTCGGACCTGGAGGTCGCCGTTCCGCGCGGCACCAGTGCTTTTCGCACGTACGGCGCGTTGGGCTTCTTTCATGGTGGCGCGACGCTCCAAGAAATGATTGTTCCGGTGGTGATCGCTACCTGGCCCGTCAAAGCCCGCAAGGTAAAAGTGGTGCTGAAGCCGGTCGGGAATATTGCCACCGAAGCCCCGCGCGTGCAGGTTCAGGCCGCGGCCACGGGGCAGCTCTTTGGCGCCGACGTGAATTTGCTGGCACGGCGAGTATTCGTCAAAGTGAAAGACCCGGCGAACGGCAAACTGGTGTTCCGGCACGTTGAGCCGGTGACGATTGAGCCGGACGGCCCCGCCGTCACCGTGCCCTTGGCGCTGGTCGAGCCGAAACCGGTGCTCGGCTTTGGAGCGCCGCTCGTGGTGGAAGTGCTCGACGCCGACGACGAGGAACTATTGGCGCGGGAAGAGGTGACTTTGAAAATCGAAATTAGCGAATGGTAGGTCGCCCCCGCCGGGCTTGCCCGGTCGCAGCGCTGACCGGAGCGCTAGAACGAAAGATGCGCGGACGAAGACGTCTCCACCGGGCTTGGCCCGGTGGGACGACGACTGACAGGCTAGAACGGGGTGCCGCGAGTTTCCCTCCCCCTTCCGCGTCGCCTCCGCGGCCCAAGGCCG
>DASSFG010000848.1:0-4047 GCA_035694685.1 Pirellulales bacterium | reverse complement strand
CAGCCAACGAACACGTCTACATGACTGGCCCCGCGGTGGAGGTTTTTTCCGGCGACTGGACGCCAGTCCGCGAGACGGCACTGAAGTAGGGTGGGACTAGCTTGCGAAGCAAGCGCCGGCCCACCACGGGTTTCGCGGTATCAGGCGTCAGGTATCAGGCGTCAGGCGCTGTTTCCTGGCGCCTGATGCCTTCTGACACCTATCCTAGGCATGGATGCCAAATGAGAATTCGCAATCCACTCTTAATCAAATTCGCCGGTTTGATGGCGACCTGCGCCATCCGCGGCTGGATGTCGACGCTCGATTACCGCGTGGCCTATTACGACCCGACGGTCGATCCGGTCCACCCGAATTGGTCCGGGCAAAAGATTTACATCTTCTGGCACGAGTACATCTTGATTCCACTGGTCATGCGCGGGCATTGCAATCTGGCGATGCTCCTCAGTCGGCATGGCGACGCCGAGATCCTCAGCCGCGTGGCGTATCACTTTGGCTTCGAATGCGTACGCGGCTCGACGCGGCGCGGCGGCGCCAGCGCCTTACGCGAGCTCGTGGACAAGGGCCGGCACATGAACTTGACGATCACCCCTGACGGGCCCAAAGGGCCGCGGCGTGTTTTGGCGCCGGGGCCGATCTATCTGGCATCGAAGCTTCAATTGCCGCTGGTCCTGATGGGTTTGGGGTACGACCGACCCTGGCGCGTGGCAAGCTGGGACCGGTTCGCCGTGCCGCGGCCCTATTCGCGCGCCCGCGGTGTCGTCAGTCCCGAAATCCGCCTGCCCGCCAATCTCGATCGCGATGGGCTGGAACATTATCGCGTTGAAGTCGAGCGGATGCTCAATCGTTTGACGCTCGAGGCCGAAGCCTGGGCCGAGTCGGGCAGCCGCAAAATGGGCGACTGTCCCGCCCGGCGCGAGCATCCACGCCCCAGGCCGGTCAACACTGCTTACGACCCCGATGCTCCAACAGAAGACAAGCCGCTGAAGGTATTCGACGCAGCTTGAAAGGGTTCAGGGTTCGGGGTTCAGTGACGCGCAAGCGGATCTCGTTTAACCGGCGGGCCAATGGCCCCCGCGAGCGTTACCTTTCTGGAGGGCGATCCGATTATTGGGCAGTGATGTTTGCGTCGGCCCTTTTGACTTTCTCGGATTTGAATTCTGCATTTGACTTGGACCTTACGACCTGCACGCCCGGTAAGCGGCTCACGATGCCGCCGCCAGACACACGAAAACAGCTATGGCTCGGCCATGGAACGGCTGCCCACTTCAGCCGTCTCGGTAAACATTGCCGGGATTTGCCGGTTCTATCACCGGACGGGGGGAAATTTGCTGCGATGGCGGCACCGGTGCGTATCGACTTGCCCCTCCATTCGGATTACACTGCTTGAGTCATCCCTGACGCCACACAACACGGAAGTCGTTCCCGCCGGCCCTGCCATTCCTGCCTCGCGGATCGGCCGTTTTCCGAGTGAAACTTGATGAAACGATCGTTCTACGACCGCAACGCTCAGAAAATCCTGCTCGTTTCCGCGTTCCTGGTGATTCCCACGTTCGCCGGGGCATTCCGCGCCCTGAAGAGCAATAAGAACGACGTCGCGCAGTGGCTGCCCTCGCAGTACGAGGAAACGACCACATTCAAGTGGTTTCGCCGGCACTTTGCGGGCGAACAGTTCATTCTCATGAGCTGGGACGGCTGTACCTTGGGCGATGATCGCTTGCGCCTGATGGTCGGCAAGCTCGACCCGCAGCATCATCCAACCCGCCTCGATACCGCAACCGAAGGTGCGCCAGCGGAACTCGCCGGCGACAACCCGCAATACTTCAAAGAAGCCATCACGGGCAAAGATCTGCTCAAGCGGCTCACCTCCGATCCCGCCAATCTCAGTGACGAAGAGGCACTGGCGCGCTTGAAGGGCACGCTCATCGGTCCCGATGGGCTCACGACATGCGTGCTGGTTACCCTGACGGACGATGGCAAGGAGCACATGCGCGACTGTGTCAACGTCGTTCGGCGGACGGCGGCCGAGTGCAACATACAACCGGCGGAATTGCACATGGGCGGTCCGCCCGTCGACAACGTCGCCATTGACGAAGCGGGCGAGCAAAGCCTTTATCGCCTGGCCGGCTTCGCGGCCATGATTGGCCTGGCCATTAGTTGGTGGTGCCTGCGAAACGTGAAGCTGATCGCCATCGTGTTCTTCGCCGGCATTTACGGGGCGGCGGCCAGCCTGGCCATCGTCAGGTACTCGCCCATGTTATGGGGTGAGGCGCCCGGCTGGATTTCGGTGAACGCCATTCTGCTCACGATGCCCTCGCTGGTCTACGTGGCGACCATCTCGGGCGCCATTCACCTGTCGAACTACTATCGCGACCTGCTGGAAGAAGGCGTGGACATTGCCGTGGCGCCGGAAAAGGCGATCCGCCACGCCTGGCTCCCGCTGACGCTGGCCACCGCCACAACCTCGGTCGGCCTGTGGACGCTGTGCTACAGCGAAGTCGTGCCGATTCAACTTTTCGGCCTCTATTCGGGCATAGGCGTCGTGGTGAGCGCGCTGTTGCTCTTCTTTCACGTGCCGGCTGCTTTGCAGGTATGGCCGCTGCGCGAATTTGCCCGCCAGGCGGCACTGCACCGTCACGACGAGCCACACGAGCAAAGCGCTTTCTCCCAGGCGCTCGGCGCCTTCTGGTATCGCATCGGCGATTTCATCATTCGCCGCAACGGCCTGGTGGCGTTCGGTTGTCTGGCGTTGCTCACGGCCTGCGGTTGGGGAATGGTTAACACCAAAACCTCGGTCCACTTGATGCGGCTGTTCCCGCCCGACGCCAAAATTCTTGCCGATTACACCTGGCTGGAAAAGAACCTCGGCGATCTGGTGCCGATGGAAGTCATTCTCAAGATCGATCCCGAGCAGTGCCGACTCGACTTTCTCGAGAAGATGGAACTGGTTGAGCGCATTCAGCAGAAGCTCGAACAGACCAAAGAAGTCGGCGGCGTGCTGACGGCGGTCACGTTTTCGCCGCACCTGCCGCGACCCGAGGAATTCAAGAAGGCCAAGAGCAATCCGCTGATTCGCATTGCCGTGCGCGATCCTTATCGCACGGCGCGGCGAGTGACTGCAAAGAAACTACTCGAACATCGTGACGAATACATCAAGGGCGACTACCTGGCCATCGAAGACGATGGAAAGGAGCTGTGGCGAATTAGTGCCCGAGTGGGCGCTTTGAACGACGTCGATTACGGCGATATTCTGACCGGCATTCGTCAGCACGTCGAGCCCGTGCTGGCGGAAGTAAAGCACGACGGCGTCGAAGGCATTCAACCGGTTTATACAGGCCTGGTGCCGCTCATCTACAAGGCCCAGCGGTCGCTGCTGCAAGGCTTGGTCTGGGGCTTCGTCAGCGATTTCGTGCTGATTACGATCGTGATGATGATCGCCGTCCGCGATTTTTCGGCGGGCGTGATTCTGGCCTTGCCCAGCATCTTTCCGGCCGTGATGGTGTTTGGCGTCATGGGCTGGGCCGGCATCGTGATCGACATTGGCACAGTGATGGCGCCCAGCGTCGCACTCGGCGTCACGGTCGACGACGTGGTCCATTTCATGATTCAGTACCGTGGCGGGCTGAAATCGGGGCTCAGCCGCCGCGAATCGGTGATGCTGGCCTACAAGGGATGCGCCAGGGCGATGTACCAGAGCTGGGGCGTGATCGGCCTGGGCATGTCGGTGTTTGCCTTCAGCCCCTTTACACCGACGCAGCGCTTCGGTTACATGATGGTCACGTTGCTCACATCGGCATTGATTGGCAATCTGCTGTTGTTGCCTTCCCTCTTGGCCGGCCCCTTGGGCTCGCTCTTCGGCCGCCGCTACACTCGTGCCCGCAAGGCCGTTGCGAAGCCAATGGAACAGGAGCGCCCCGCCCCTGCCGGCGTCCGTCTGCACGCCGCCGAAGCGGTGCATACGGATCATGTGCGTCGCGGCATCAAGGCGTAACAATGCCCGCGCTTTGGAGTGCGGCGATTCATCGCCGCTTTGGCTTGCGGCGGAGCCGC
>DASSFG010000847.1:0-3183 GCA_035694685.1 Pirellulales bacterium | reverse complement strand
CACGCACGTGGACTCAGGAATCATGCTCGCCTCTTCCGCCTATCCGATCACAGAGAAGCGCGGCCGGTCTTGATCGGACGCCGCCGCAAAAGGCCGCCCCCCTGAGCCCGACTCTGCTGAGATCCATTTGCACTTTCGATTTGCCTGGCAACGCTTGTTACAATGTACGGCATGCCGACAATTCGTTTCAACGCTACCCTGTCCACAATCGGTTCATCGATCATTGTCACCTTGCCCAAGAGCGCAAGCGCAAAGCTTCCGTCACGCGGTATGGCAATGGCGGATGGAACCATCAACGGTTTTCGCTGCCAAATTCCGCTCGAGCCGGACGGCAAGGGGAGCCACTGGTTCAGGGTCGATAGCACCATGCGCAAAGCCATTGGAGCAGATGCGGGAGATACGCTTGTCCTGGTGATAATGCCCGCTACACAGTGGTCGGAACCGCCGGTTCCGCCGGATGTGCAGAAAGCTTTCGCCGCTGATCGGCGCGCGTACGAGGTATGGATCAACACAACGCCGGCCGCACGCTGGGACTGGATACGCTGGATACGCGCAACCAAAAACCCGGAAACACGTAGGCGACGAATCGAGGTGGCATGCTCGAAGCTCAGATCCGGAGAGCGACGGCCCTGTTGCTTTAACCGTAACATGTGTACTGAGCCCGATGTGTCGAAAAACGGAGTGCTCATCGAGCCGACGTAAACATGGCGGCAAAAACAATCGCCAAATGATTAAGGTGCCGGCGTTGACCGCGCCAGCCCCGCTGGCTAGCTACGCATCGCCAGAAGCCGATTGATTTGACCGTCGATACCAGCCCCTGGAAATGACGCCGCCTAGGAAGGCAAACGCGATCGCGAAAAGCGATTGGCCGGTAATCATGAAAAAGTTCCAATTGGGCGGTACGGCGGTGGCCACCTGCATTGTGATTGCATTTGGCGACATAGGGCCGGAACCACCGGGTGCCATCATCCCGCTCGACATGCCCATTCCCGTACCTGTGCCCATCACAGGCGGCGACGGAACCATCACGGTCTGGGTTGCAGGCGCCCTCACGTAGCACCATTGTAAAACTGCCGTCGTCGCCAGCCCGTTTCTCAGGCCATCTGCACCATCGGGCGTTTGCCACGTGCCACAGACGACCCAGAGGTAGGTGAAGCCGAACAAGACGAACCCGAGCCAAAATGCTCGCGGTACGCCTCCGCTGTAGATCGCTCCAGGGATGGCAGCCAGAAGCGCGATGAGCACGGCAGTGAAGGTCAAAGTCGCCAGGAACGGATTGGCATAGACTAGCAGTCCGCACGTCACGGCCAGAAATGAGACGACGCCAAATAGACCGCGGAGTGAGAAGTGACAGCAGCGCATGGGCAACTCCCCGAATCGCGCCCCGCAATTATTATTCTGCGGCAAAGTGCTTAAAGCCGCTAGCCCTCGCCTGCTGGCGGTGGCATCGTCCTCCGCGCGCAAGCCTCTCGCGGCCTGACGCCAGCTCGTGCGTACCTGGCGATCCTAATCGTTGCGACGAGCTGGTTTTCGGCTTGCGCACGTGAGGCGTTCCAGTTGATGTCCAACCAATCGCAGGTTGCGGTACAATGAATCGGCCTCACTTTTACTTGTGTTCCGTCGACGACCACCGAATGGCACAACCCGAGATGAAGACTGCAAATCGGCCGCGTTGTGCCGGACCTCTTCCGCGCCGCGAGTTCTTGCGTCTCGGCACGCTCGGCCTCGGTGGGCTAACTCTGACCGACATCTTGGCAGCGCGCGCCGCCTCCGGCCATGCGGCATCTGACAACTCGGTCATCGTGTTCTGGATGTGGGGCGGGCCGAGCCAGCTAGAGACCTATGACCTGAAGCCTGACGCGCCGAGCGAATATCGCGGGCCGTTCCGCCCCATCGCCACGAACGTGCCCGGCATTGATATTTGTGAACTGTTTCCGCAGCAAGCCCATCTTGCCGACAAGTTCTCGCTCGTACGATCTCTACACCATGAGATGTCGTCGCACAACGACGGCTCGATCGAGGTGCTGACGGGGAAGACGCCGGCCAAGGCCGATCCGACGTCGACGGCTCGCTCGGAGCACCCTGACTTCGGCATGGTGGTCAGCAAACTACTCGGCATTCGCCGCGGAGGATTGCCGCCTTACATTGGCATTCCACGGCAGCCGTTCATGACACAGCCCACTTACCTGGGTTTGAGTCACAAGGCTTATGAGGCGGGCGATCCATCCGTCGAGAATTATCACCCTCAAAACCTGTCGGTCGCCGCCGGCACCGACGGCAGCCGACTCGACGATCGCCGCGGGCTGGTTGAGCAGTTTGACCGCTACCGGCGCGATCTTGATCTCAATGGTTCGCTCGAGGCGACCAACGACTTCCGCAGGCGGGCGTTCGACTTGCTGTTGAGCAGCGACGTCGTTCGGGCATTCGAACTGGAACAAGAACGCGCCGAAGTACGCGATCGGTATGGCCGCCATCTCTGGGGCCAAAGCTGTTTGCTTGCTAGGCGACTCGCCGAGGCGGGCTCGGCAGTAATTACGATCGACGCGCTGGCTCCGAAAGCCGGCATGCCGCTCTACTTCAGTTGGGACGACCACGCCAACGCCCAACCGGGATGGGACATGGTCACGGGCATGCGCTTGCGGGCCGAATACATGGATCCCGCAATGTCGGCGCTCATTGAGGATATCTATGCACGCGGTCTCGACAAGAAGATACTCGTCGTGGCATGCGGGGAGTTTGGCCGTACGCCACGGCTGAACACGATCAACGGGTGCTTGGGCCGTGATCACTGGCCCAGCGCCATGACGGCCCTGGTATCGGGCGGTGGCTTACGGATGGGCCAGATCGTCGGCGCCACCAACTCGAAGGCCGAATATCCGACCGAGCGACCGATGTCACCACAGCATCTGCTGGCCACGATTTATCGGCATCTCGGCATCGATCCTCGCGCCACGCTGGTCGATTTTTTCGGCCGCCCCGTGCATCTGCTGTCAGAAGGTGAGCCGATAAGGGAGCTGATTTGATTCGCATCTGGTTGCACGACGTAGAAAGCGCATGGCCACACATTTATTTAGCCCCGTCCAGCGCCGTGCGATCAGCGACTGGGATCTTTGGCTGCCCTTCAGAGGAAAGATCGCGATCCTCTTGGCTGAGCACCCTTCGTCTGTCGCTTGAATCGCCGCA
>DASSFG010000846.1:0-4137 GCA_035694685.1 Pirellulales bacterium | reverse complement strand
GCCGGGATCGAACACGCCTTCGGCCAGGCCCATTTCCAGGAGCTGGTTCCTCATCTCCTCTTCGGTCTGCACGTAGTACGACTTTTTCTTGGCCCGCACGCGAAACAGAGGCGGCTGGGCGACGTAGACGTAGCCGCCGGCGATGAGCGGATACATCTGCCGATAGAAGAAGGTGAGCAACAGCGTGCGGATGTGCGAGCCGTCGACGTCGGCGTCGGTCATAATCACGATCTTGTTGTAGCGCCGCTTCTCCAGGTCGATTTCGTCGCCGATGCCCACGCCAATGGCCGAGATCATGCTGCGCACTTCCTCGTTGGCCAGCACTTTGTCTTCACGGCTCTTGAAGGCGTTGATGATCTTGCCGCGCAAGGGCAAGATGGCCTGGTACTCGCGCAGGCGGCCGTTCTCGGCGGTGCCGCCGGCCGAATCGCCCTCCACCAGGTACAGCTCGCACTTCTGTACGTCGCGGCTGGTGCAATCTCGCAGCTTGCCGGGCAGCCCGCCGCCGGAGAGTGCGCCCTTCCGCTCGCGGACCATTTGCCGCGCCTTACGGGCACTTTCGCGGGCCTCGGCGGCCAGCAGGCCCTTTTGGGCGATCGTTTTGGCCACCTTGGGGTTCTCTTCCAGGTAACGGGCCAAAAAGTCGCCCACGGCGGAGTTCATAATCCCTTCCACCTCGCTGTTGCCCAGCTTGGTTTTGGTCTGGCCCTCGAACTGCGGCTCGGGCACGCGAATCGAAATCACGGCGGTCAGGCCCTCGCGAAAGTCCTCGCCGCTGGGCACGAGATCTTTGAAAAGATTTTCCTTTTTGCCGTAGCTGTTGAGCGTGCGCGTGAGCGCGGTGCGGAAACCGGAAACGTGCGTGCCGCCTTCAATGGTGTTGATGTTGTTGACGAAGCTGGAAACGTTTTCCGTGTATTCGCTGGAATACTGCATGGCGACTTCCAACCCGACACCGTCGAACTCACCGGCGATATAGATCACGTCGGCATGGGCGGCCTCGGTGGCCCGGTTCAAGTGCTCGACGAATTCGATGATGCCGCGTTCGTACTGGAAGCTCTCGCCTTCGTTCGTGCGGCTGTCGCGAAAGGTGATCTTCACGCCGCGATTGAGAAACGCCAGCTCCTGCAGCCGCTTGTGCAGCGTGTTAAAATTGAACTTGGTGTTGGGAAAGATCAACGGGTCTGGCTTGAAGGTGGTCTTCGTGCCGCGCTTGTCGCTGGTGCCGATGCGGCGCACTTCGGCGGTGGGCACGCCACGTTCGTATTCTTGCTGATAGACGTGCCCGCCGCGGCGGACCTCGACTTCGCACCACTCGGAGAGAAAGTTGACCACCGTCACGCCGACGCCGTGCAAGCCACCCGAGGTCTGATAGGCGCCCTTGGAAAACTTGCCGCCGAACTTGAGCACGCACATCACGCCTTGCAGCGTCGAAAACCCGAGGTCGGGATGGACTTCGACGGGGATGCCGCGGCCGTCGTCCTCGACCGTCACCGAGCCGTCGGTGTTGATCGTGACGTTGACGTTTTTGGCATGCCCGGCCATCGCTTCGTCGATCGAGTTGTCGACGACTTCATAAACGAGGTGGTGCAGGCCGCGGACGGTGGTGTCGCCGATGTACATGCTCGGCCGTTCGCGAACGTGCTCCAGATCGCTAAGGTGCTCGAGTTGCTCGGCGCCATAGTCGCCTTCGACCTTGCGATACTCCGGCATGTCGGGCGAGCTGCCCGGTGGCGGCAGGTTGGGGCGAGGGGTGGGTTGGTCTGGCATATAAAGTCTTCTCAATAACGCGATGGTTTATCCGCCTCTGACAAGAATGACGAATGTCGAATGACGGAATGACGAATGAATGACGAAGCACGAATGACGAACAGACGAGCAATCGTTCATTCGGACTTCGTCATTCGACATTCTTTGGTCATTCGTCATTCCGTCATTCGTCATTGGTCCGGCACCGCTGCAATGCCGCTCATGACGTTCATTCAATGGGTCCGACACGCAGTCGCAGTTTGTCGATCTTTTCGCCGGGCAGCAGGCGGGAAAGCTGCCCGAGAATGGCATGTTTTTGAAACGTCAATTCTTGCAACAAAACCGAGTTGGCGACTGTCACCTCCAGCGCTCCGCGCCGCAGCAGGCCCACGCGCGTGTGCCGCGCCAACAGTTCGCCGGCGGCCTCGCGCCAGGCGGTTTCATAATTGGTGGCCGTCTGCTCGCGAGCATAGCCACGGCGGGCCATCAGTTCGGCCAACACGTCGCCCATTTTTTGTGGACGGCCCCGTCGCGGCGATTGTTCGTAGGGTGATCTCATCCGTGATAAGCATCGTCCAACCGCTGCGGGAAACCCTCTGGGTACGGCCCGCGCGGGCCGCTGGCCCTGCGGTTAAACGAATGATGTGTCTCCTATCTTTCCCGGGCCAAGGGCATGATCACGTAGCCGTAGCCGTCGTCGGTGTGGCAAACGGCGGCGCTTTCGGCGTCTTTCAACTCCAGCGTGAAGGTCTTTTCGGGATCGAGCACCTTCAAGAAATCGTTCATGTAGCGCGGGTCGAGCGTGATCGTGATCGCGCTGCCGTCGTAGGGGATCGGCAGCTCGACGCGCGACTGCCCGACTCGCGCAGAGCGGCCGGCCAGCACCAGCTTCCCGTCGCCGAAGGTAAAGTCGACGCCGCGGCTCTCTTCGTCGGTGACGATGGCCGCCTGCCGCACCGCCGAGTAGACAGGGCCGACGATCAGCTCGATCTTGGTGGCGTCGGGCCGGCGCGGGAAAACGTCGCGCCACTTAGGGAACCGGCCCTCGACCAGCCGCGAATAGATGGTCGCCCGTGCGGTTTTCACCAGCACGTCGTTGGCCCGCGTGGCGAGCTGCACTTCGGCTTCGCCGTCGGCCAAGGCGCGCTCGATGAAGTGCATCGCCCGCGTCGGAATGATCGTCGTGTTATTGCCGGTCTCATGGCCGCCCACCGATTTGGCCGGGGCCTCCATCATGGCCAGGCGACGGCCGTCGGTACCGACGGCGATGATCTTGTCGGCCGTCAGCTCGACCAACACGCCGCCCAAAGCATAGCGGCTACTCTCGACGTCAGTGGCAAACACCGTGCGGCGGATGATCTCGCGGAGCAAACGGCCGGGCAGCTCGTGATACTTCGTTTCATTGAATTCGGCGACTGCCGGAAACTCGTCCGGGTTTTCGGCGGGCAAGCGAAACTCGCTACGGTCGCCACGCACGATCGTCCCTTGCCCGTCGGTCTGTAAATGAATTTGCGCGTCGGACGACTCACGCAAGATCGAAGTAAAACGGCCGATGGGCAGGATCGCGCTGCCGGGTGCATCGACGTGGATGCCGGGCGAGTTGACGCGGACGCCGACCTCCAGGTCGGTGGCCATCATCGTGCCGATCGCTTCGCCACTGCCGGTGGCCTCGAACTTGACGTTTTGTAAGATTGGCTTGGGACTGCGGCTGGGGGCCACGGCGCTGGCGGTTTGAAATGAGGCGAGGAACTTTTCGCGATCGCAGACGACTTTCATTCTTGGGCGGTTCCTTGGTTGCTGACCGCGTCGAAGGCGGTTGGGGCGGGTCGAAGGTATGTGTATTTAGATCTGTTTAAGACAGTAGGAGTAGTAATGTCTGCAGCCACGATGTCAGTAGATGGGCTGGAATCGTCGCAGCTGGTTTACAGGTAGGCGGTTAGACTCCAGCAATGAGTGGTGCAAAACGTGTTGGCGGAGTATTTGTGCGTTGTCAGGCCGATGTTCGTGTTAGGTGGTGGCTTTGTTGGCGTCCTATTTCATTGTTGGTAACTGAGGCTTTTGGTGCCGTTTACTGACATTCAGAAACATCTTTTCCACCGCGTATAAGCCAACGGCTCGCGCGGAGCTGAAAACTGTTGCGTCGTAGCACGTAAAGTTTGGACTGGATCGTTCCCGTAATCTCCGCGCGAGCCGTTGGCTCTGCGGTTAAACGACGCGTCAACGAGTAGTCGAATTTCAGGGTTCATTTTTATCCGTTGGCCAGCGCCTGGCGTAGGGCCGTAACGGCTTCGAGCGTGGCGGGGTCGCTGTGCAGCAGGCCCTCGGTCTTGCGGCAGCCGTGCAAGACCGTGGTGTGGTCGCGACCGCCGAAATACTCGCCGATTTGCT
>DASSFG010000845.1:0-3855 GCA_035694685.1 Pirellulales bacterium | reverse complement strand
TCAGACTTTGCGCGTCTGCCCATGCCCGAGTTGAACCCGTTGTGCGTGGAAAAATGCCTGCGAGAGGTGTTGGAGTTGAATTCGATGCCCGCCGAAATCGCAGTGAAACTTGAGTTTCCGCCCGACCTGCCACCCGTGCTGGGCGATGTGAGGCAATTGCAGATTATTTTTGGCAATCTGGTGCGCAACGCGCGCGACGCAATGCTGCCGAAGGGCGGCACATTGACGATCACCGCGCGAACCGTGGACGACGACGTGGCGGTTACCGTGGCCGATACCGGCGTGGGAATTCCGCGGGAAAGCCTGGAGCGAATTTTGGAGCCGCTCTACTCGACCAAGGCCCGCGGCATCGGGCTGGGCCTGGCGATCACGCGGTCGATCATTGACAAACACAGCGGGCGGCTGCACGTCGCCAGCGAAGTGGGTTCGGGCAGCCAATTTATCGTCCGCCTGCCAGCCGCGGAAAAGGGTTCGGGGTTCAGGGATCAGGGTTCAGCGGAGGACGCTGGCGCATGACCTGGCTTGAAACGGAGTTTGCCGCGGTGGAACCGCAATTCGAGTGTCACACCCTACGACTCGATTTAGAACGCTTACGATTATGACCAACGCTGCTTCTCGCGTTCTCGTTGTCGATGACGAAATCGATACCTGCGCGAACCTGTCGGACATTCTCACCGATCTTGGTTACCAGGTGGATGTTGCGTACGACGGACTTGGCGCCATCGAGCTCGTCAAGCAACATGCCTACGACGTGGCATTGCTCGATTTGAAGATGCCCGGCATGGACGGACTGGAACTTTACCGCCGCATCAAGCAATTGCAGTCGGGCACGGTGGCCATCGTCGTCACGGCGTATGCCAGCAGCAATACGGCCGGCGCGGCGCTGGCGGCGGGCGCGTGGCAGGTCGTCCCCAAGCCGGTCGACCTCAGCAAGCTGCTGGGCCTGGTCGACGAGGCCGTCGGCCAACCGGTGGTCTTGATCGTGGATGACGACCACGATCTGTGCGATTCTTTATGGGATTTATTCCGCGAGCGGGGTTATCGCGTTTGCATGGCCCACGACCCGCCCGATGCGGCCGAGCGATTGCGGCGGCGTCAGCATCACGTAGTATTGATCGACATGAAGTTGCCAAGCGGCAGCGGCGCCGACGTGTTTCGGCTAGTGCGTCAGGCGAACCCCAAAGCGCGTACGGTGCTGGTCACGGGGTTGCGCGGCGAAATGGAGCAGCTTGTTGAGCAGACGTTGGCCGCGGGGGCCGACGCCGCCTGCTACAAGCCCTTCGATGTGCCAAAGCTGTTGGATATTTTGGCCGATCTGACTAAGCATGAATAATCGCACGCCGACGACTGCCCTGATCGTTGAAGACGACGACGATACACGAGCCAATCTTCGCGATATCCTCGAGTTGGACGGCTACCAGGTCGATGCCGTGGGCACGATGCGCCAGGCCCTGGCCGAGCGTGATTGGTCGAGCGTGGCGATGGTCATTCTCGACCGGCGCTTGCCCGATGGGTCGGCGGAAGAGTTTTTGCCGCGGCTCAAGGAGTTGGCGCCTGACACCGACGTGATCGTGGCGACGGGTTACGCGGATTTGGAGGGCGCCATCGCCGCCCTGCGCAACGGCGCCGCCGATTACATTCTCAAGCCATTTAACGCCGAGCTTTTACGCACGCGGCTGGCGCAAACCGTCGAGCGTCGTCGCCTGGCGCGAGCGAAGGCACGTAGCGATGCGGCGTTTCGTTTGCTGGTCGAAGCCGCGCCCTCAATGACGGCGATCTTGCGTCTCGATGGGAACATCGTTTATCTGAACCCCTTCGCCGAGAAGCTGACCGGATATGTGGCCAGCGAAGCCGAGGGGCGAGACTTCGCCGCGATCTTCGCCAGCGGCCCGGCCGAGGCTCATTGGACGCGGCAACTTGCGGGCGGCCCACGCGGCCGCTCGACACGCGGATTGCAAGGCAGCGTGCGGTGCAAAGACGGCTCGCTGCGCAGCGTCGCGTGGAATACAGAGATTCTCGACGATTTCCGCGGGCAACCGGCGCTGCTTGCCATTGGCCACGATCTGACAGAGATCAATGAAGCTCAGCGCAAGGCGCTGCAAGCCGAGCGCTTGGCCGCCATCGGCCAGATGATGGCCGGCCTGACGCACGAGAGCCGCAACGCTTTGCAGCGCAGCAAGGCTTGTCTGGAGATGCTCGAACTCGAAGTGGAAGATCGGCCATCGGCCCTGGAGCTGGTGCGGCGCATCGAGCGCGCGCAAGAACATTTGCAGCAGCTCTATGAAGAAGTGCGCGATTACGCCGCGCCGATCGTCTTGAAGGTCGAATCGTGCGACCTGCAAGCCGTCTGGCGCGAATGCTGGTCGGACCTGACACTCGCGCATCAGCCTAAGCGGGTTCGACTGAAGGAAGCGATCGACGCAGGCGGCGCCGCCTGCGCCGCCGACCGCTTTCGGCTCAGCCAGGTGTTTCGCAACATCTTCGAGAATGCCATCGGCGCGGTCGGCCCGGACGGTGAAATCACCGTTCGTTGCTGCTCAGCCCAACTCGATGGCCGCCCCGCTCTGCGCCTGTCGTTTCGCGACGACGGGCCCGGCCTGACCGATGAGCAGCGCGCGCGAATCTTCGATCCGTTTTTTACCACCAAAGCCAAAGGCACCGGCCTTGGTATGGCAATTGCCAAACGGATCGTCCAATCCCACGGAGGGCTCATTGAAGCAGGCGATCAAGCGGGCCCCGGAGCGGAAATCGTGCTGACCTTGCCACGAGAGACCGAATGACGGACAAGCTTCGAATTGCGGTTGCCGACGATGAAGCCGATATGCGCGATTGGTTCGAGCGCATCTTGCCGACGCTTGGGCATCAGGTGGTTTCGGTGGCTGAAACCGGTCTGGAATTGGCGGAGCACTGCCGTACGCTTAAGCCCGACTTGGTGATTACCGACATCAAAATGCCCGACATGGACGGCATTGAAGCGGCGCAGACGATCTGTGCCGAGCGGCCGGTGCCGATCATTTTGATTTCGGCCTACCATGACGCTGAGTTGGTCGAGCGCGCCGAGGCCGATCATGTGCTGGCTTACCTGGTGAAGCCCATCGGCAAGGCGGCGCTAGCGCCGGCCATCGGTTTGGCCATGCGCCGCTTTAGCGAGCTGCAAGAATTGCGCAAGGAAGCGGCCGACTTGCGGCAGGCATTGGCAGACCGCCACGTCATCGAACAGGCCAAGGGCGTGTTAATGAAAGTCACGGGCATTGACGAGCGCGCCGCCTTCCGGCGCTTGCAGCAACTGGCGGCCGACAAGAACCAGAAGCTGATCGAGGCCGCGGCGGCGGTTCTGGCTTTAGAAAAGGCCCTGCGGCCGGCCAGCGATGGCTAAGCTCAGTGAAGGCTAAGCCCAGTGAAGGCTAAGCTCAGTGCGAGCAGACGGAGGCCGCGCGTCCGCCCGGAGTTGATTCCACGCGAGTCAGACAGACTCAGGCGGTGACGGCTTTGCGCGCCGGCCGCACCGGCGACACAAACCCCTCGGGCTTGACAGCCAGCACCGATCCTTCGTTCGAGTGCAGCACCTTTTCGGCGGTGTTGCCGATCAGCATGCCCTCGACGCCGCCACGGCCCAGAGTGCCCATCACCGTTAGATCGGCGCCGACGCGACTAGCTGTGGAAACGATCCATCGCCACGGCTCTCCGCGCTCCACGCGCAGGATCGGTTCGACTGGCAAGGCCAACTCTGCGACGAATGTGCGGAGCAACTCAATCGTTTGGCGACGTTGCCGACGCCGTTTCTTGGCAATATCGAGCTCTTCGGCTTCTTCCAACGCGAAAACGTAAGCGTCATCAGCCGGATAGACGTGCAGC
>DASSFG010000844.1:0-2733 GCA_035694685.1 Pirellulales bacterium | reverse complement strand
GAACATGCGTTCGCCGAAGCCGGCCTCCTGTTGGCTTTGCACCTCGATGTGGACCAGCACCCACTCGTCTTCGCCGCTGGCCCGCCAGACTTGGACCAGCTTGTCGACCACGCGGCGGCCAAGCTCGCTCTCGCGCGTGATTTGCTGCAGCTCCTTGTCAAGCATCACGACATCTCGCGTCCAATCTATCTCGCGGTGCGCGTCGGGGAAGAAAAGAGCCATGAACGGCTCGAAGAACACTTCGATGGCTTCTTTCCACGCGCTGTCAAAGTCCGACATGGTAGCGATTCCAGATTTTTTGCCTGTCGCATGACGTTCGAGTTTACGGGCCACAGGGATGCCGCGGAATGGCCGCCGGCTGATGACCGTTGGGCCAGCACGACGATCGAGAAATGTCAGACGACGGTTCGCGACACTCTTTTGCCCCCCGCCTTTGTGTTAGAATCAGTCGCGTCGCGCGTAAATCGACCCCTTTCTGGAAGCTAAGTATGAGCAACCTGTCGGAACTTGAACAGCAATTGGCGTCACTGTCGCCGGCGGAAAAAGTGCAGGTACTGCAGTGGGTGGCGCGCGACGTGGGCGGCTCTTTTCCCGGAATCGAAAGCGTGCCGGGCGTTTGCGGCGGTGAGCCGTGCATCATCCGGACCCGAATACCCGTGTGGATCCTCGAGCGAGCGCGCCAGCTCGGCAGTAGCGAGGCCGACCTTTTGCAAGCCTATCCGACCCTGCGCGCCCAAGACATTGTGAACGCCTGGGCCTACGTCGCCGCCCATCGAGAAGAAATCGAACGGCAGATTCGCGAAAACGAGGAAGCCTAGCGATGGCGCGACTATACGCCAATGAAAACTTCCCGAGGCCGGTGGTCGATGAACTTCGTCGATTAGGGCACGACGCGATCACCGTCGCAGAATCTGGCAGGGCTGGTCAGAAGATGAGCGACGAGGAAGTCTTGGAGTTTGCCATCTCCCAGGGACGTGCGGTGCTGACGCTTAATCGAAAGCATTTTTTCCGACTTCATTGGAGCCGTCCGCAGCATGCCGGGATCGTTGCTTGCACGTACGACCCCGATTTTGCGGCCCAAGGCCAGCGAATCGACGCCGCGATCGCGGGAATCACAGATTTTTCCCGCCAGCTCATTCGAGTGAACCGGCCCCAGCGATAAGTCCGTCTCCGATTTTGCGTTTTGCATTTTGCGTTTTCCACTCTAACTTGCTGGGCCACCTTCAAGCGCGACCTGTTTGGCACCCGCTGCGGCGCGATGGGGGCGGGCAGCCCCGCCCGGCGGTTCGCTCTGGCCGCCATCAAATGCTCTACCGTCGTTTTGCCGAAAACAGGTAAACTAAGGCGGAACGATCGTAACTACCCCCACGAGATCGCCAGGAGCGAGCTGATGGAAGCCGAGATGCCGGCGGCGCGGCTGAGATTCAACCCCTTAAAACGGCTTTACCACTGGGTGTTGCACTGGGCCGACACACCGTATGGCACCCCTGCCTTGGCCTTGCTTGCCTTTGCGGAAAGCTCTTTCTTTCCCATCCCGCCCGACGTTTTGCAGATCGCCTTGTCGGTCTCGAAACCGCGGCGGTCGTTCTACTACGCGGCAGTCAGCGCCGTCGCATCGGTGTTGGGCGGCATTGCCGGTTGGTACATCGGCCGGGCGCTGTGGTTGAGCGTCGACGATTTCTTTTTCAATTACGTGCCCGGCTTTAGCCATGCCAACTTCAGTAAGGTGGAAACGCTCTATGGCGAGAACGCCTTCCTGGCGATCCTCGCCGCGGCTTTTACGCCTATTCCCTACAAAGTTTTCACCATTGCGGCGGGCGTCTGCCACCGGACGGTAAGCTTGCAGACGCTCGTGCTGGCCTCTATTCTCGGCCGTTCGGGCCGTTTCTTTCTCGTCGCGACCGCCATGTATTTCTTCGGCGAGCCGGCCAAGGCCATGCTCGAACGGCACTTCGAGTGGATCACGCTGGCCCTTTTCGGCCTGCTCGTGGCCGGCTTCCTGGCCATTCGGCTGCTGCTTTAGTTGTCGGTAGGGCAGCGCCAGATGTGACGTTCCGCTTGACAACAAGGCACGCTTATCTCAGAATACGACCGGTGGCTGGAGGCAACTCCGGTTACCGGCCCTTCCAGGTACCTGCCCCGCCTGCGAAGGGCTTTTTTCGTTTTCTGGCCCAATGGCGAAACCCGCCGAGCGAAATACAAGTATTCTCGTGACGGGCACTGCCTTTCTTTCTCGGGGATAACCTTCTAATGCCATGGCGGATTTTTGGCCCGCTCCTCGTGCTTGTGCTGGTTGGCCAGTCGTCGGCAAGGGCACAGGTCATTGCACAGCGGTTGCGCAACGACGTGCCCGCCGTCACACAATTGCTGCCGGTGGGCCTGGCCCGCGGACAGTCCGCCGAGCTGACGGTGGTGGGCGAACGGCTGGAAGGCATCGACCGCCTTTTCGGCCTGCCGGGCGTGAAGGTCGCGAAAGCTGAGGGCGACGGCAAACAGGCGAAACTGACGGTCGAAGTGGCCGCCGACGCTCCGCTGGGCATTTATGCCTGCTACTTCTTAGGCCAGAGCGGCCTGTCGAACCCCAAGCTGGTGCGCATCGACGCCTGGTCGCAGACGCAAGAACACGAAGACAACAACCGCCAGAGCGAGGCCACGCCGTTAACGCTGCCTTGCGGCGTGAGCGGCGTGCTTTCGGCCGCCGATCAGGACTGGTTCCGTTTCGAAGCCTCGGCC
>DASSFG010000843.1:0-11898 GCA_035694685.1 Pirellulales bacterium | reverse complement strand
TTCGGGGAAGCATCGGTCATCGGCAAAGAGCACGACCGCATCGACGGCCTGGAAAAAGCCACGGGCGCGGCCAAGTACACCTATGACATCAATCTCAAGGGGATGCTCTTCGCCAAGATTCTTGGCTCGCCCTACGCCCACTGCAAGATTCGCTCGATCGACACCAGCGCCGCCGAGAAGATGCCGCTCGTGCATGCAGTCAAGGCGCTGAAAAAGGAAGACGACGAGATTCACTGGCAAGGCGACGAAGTTGCGGTCGTCGCGGCTGAGACGGAGGCTGCCGCCGCCGAGGCGCTCACCAAGATCGAAGTTGAATACGAAGTGCTCGAAGTCTTCGTCAAAGACGACGACCTGCAAGCAGCCGAAAAGGCTGAGCGGACCAAGGGCGCCGGCGAAGACATCAAGGTCGAGGCCGACCCCGAAGACAACGTCGACGAAGACGAATTCAACGTTAGCGAGCTGGAGCGGAAGTTCAAGGAAGCCGCCGCCGTGGTCGACGGCTACTACGGCATTCCGGTCATTACTCACATGTGCCTGGAGCCCCACGGCTCGACCTGTCATTGGGAAGGCGACAAGCTCGTTGCTTATCTTTCGACGCAGAACGTGTCGGGCACGGCCGCCCAGTTTGCCACGCCACTGGAGATCACGGCGGGCGACGTAAACGTGAAGTGCAACTTCATCGGCGGTGGCTTTGGCAGCAAGTTCGCGGCCGATTCCTGGGACGTCGCCTGTGCTCGTATCGCGAAGGAAACCGGCCGGCCGGTGAAGCTCATGCTTGATCGTGACCAGGAGCTCAAGGTGGCCGGTTGCCGGCCCTCAGGATTCATCAACGTAAGAATCGGCGCGGACAAGAACGGCCTGGTCACCTGCTGGGATTCGACACATTGGGGAACGGCCGGCTTTAAGCCGGGCGGAGTGAGCAAGCAGGTGGTGCCTTATGTCATGCTGCCGCCGAACTTTCGCCGCAAGCAGGTTTCGGTCATCACCGATACCGGTCCCGACCGCGCCTGGCGGGCACCGAACCATCCGCAGGCCTGCGCTTTGAGCCAAACTGCGCTCGATGACATCGCTGCGAAACTTGGACTCGACAGCTACGAGGTGTTTCTGAAGAACCTCGTCAACGCAACGCCCAAGAAGGGCGAGGCGAGTATGGCCGAGACCTATCGCGCTCAGATGAAGCGCGCCGCCGAGCTGATGGATTGGAAAGCCAAATGGCACGCGCATGGCAAAGGCAAAGCCAAAGGCGACGTGCTGACCGGATTGGGCATGGCCTTGCACACCTGGGGCGGCGGTCCTTTCAAGGGTAACTGCAAAGTAAAGGTGCATCCGGATGGCGCCGTCGAAGCCTACTTGGGCAGCCAGGATCTGGGCACCGGCACACGCACGGTCATTGCCAGCGTGATCGCCGAGACGTTCGGCCTGCCGCTCTCGGCGGTGAAGGTTAATATCGGCAGCTCGGCCTATCCCGAGGCCAATCCTTCCGGCGGCAGCATCACGGTGGGGAGCGTGTGCGAAACGAGCCGCCGGGCCAGCCAAGAGGCGCTGGAAAAAATCTTCGAGCTGGTGGCCAAGAAGCTCGACGCCGATGTCGATGACCTGGCGGCCAAAGAGGGCCGCATCCAGGTGAAAGGCGACGGCGACAAACGGCTTTCCTGGCAGCAAGCCTGCCGCTTGCTGGGCATGAATGCCTTGGAGGTGACCGGCTCGTTCGACCCGGCCAAGACGAAAGACAGCCCACTTTCTAGTTCGCAGGTGGGTGGTGTGCAGATGGCCGAGGTGGAGGTCGACCGCCGCACTGGCCAGGTAAAAATGAAAAAGTTTGTCGCCGTGCAAGACATGGGCCTGGTCATCAACCCCAAGACGGCCAAGAGCCAGATGTACGGCGCGGTGATCATGGGAATCGCCTATGCGATCTTCGAGGAACGCATCATGGATGCACAGACGGGCGCGTTCCTCAATGCGGAGCTGGCTGACTACAAGCTGCCCCGCCTGGGCGACGTGGGCGAGATTGTCGTTGATCTCTGGCAACCCGAGAGCGAATACAATCGCGGCGTGGTCGGCCTGGGCGAGCCGCCGGTCATCAGCCCCGGCGCGGCGATCTCTAATGCGGTGTGCAACGCACTCGGGGTGCGCGTGCCAGTCTTGCCGTTGACACCCAAGCGTGTGTTAGATGCGATCAAGAAAGGAGGAAAGGCCTGATGAAAGCGTTTGATTTCGCCTCGCCCGAATGCGAGGCCGACGTGCTGGAGCTGCTTTCCGGCGAACCGGGCCAGACCGAGATTCTGGCCGGCGGCACCGACCTCGTGCCCTTGATGAAAAAGATGCTCGTCACGCCCGACCGGGTGGTGAACATCATGGAAGTCCGATCGCTGCGCGGCGTCTCGGCCGATTCGCTGGCGGTAACTATCGGCGCCACGACCACGCTCGACGACGTGCTGGAGGCGCCCGAGCTCGACGCTTATCCGGCCATCAAGCAGGCCATTCGCGGTATCAACGCCATGCAGTTGCAGGGCCAGGGAACCATTGGCGGGGAGCTCTGTCAGCGGCCCCGTTGCTGGTACTATCGCAACGGCTATGGTCTGCTCGCCAACCGAGGCAAGCTCATAGTCGAAGGCGACAATCGCTATCACGCCATCTTCGGCAACGACGGGCCGGCCAAGTTCGTACATCCCTCGCGCATCGCCCCGGCGCTCGTGGCCTTGGGCGCGCAGGTGCGCGTGGTCGGGCCGACGCCAGACGACGAAGCTTTATTGCCAATGGCCGAGTTCTTCCGCGCGCCGCGGCATGCCGCTCAGCGCGAGCACGTGCTGGCGCCCAATCAGTTGCTGACGCACGTCGTTCTGCCGCCGGCCGACGGCGTGCTCAACGCCACCTACGAGGTGCGGCATGGCGAAGGGCCCGATTACCCACTGGTGGCGGCTGCGGTCGCCTTCAAGATGGCGGGCGGCGTCGTGACTGACGCGAACGTGGTGCTCGGGCACGTAGCGCCGACGCCTTGGATTTCGCACGAAGCGGCGCAGGCAATCATCGGTTGGCCGCTCGACGAGCGGACTGCCCGAGCGGCGGGCGAGGCGGCGGTGGCGCATGCCACTCCGCTTACAGACAACGAGTACAAGGTGCAACTGGCCAGTGTCGCGGTGGAGCGTGCCTTGCTGCTCGCCGCCGGCCTCGAAACCGGAGGATTTTAGAGTCACTAGAACGTTCCGAGGTCTGCTATATCGGTCTGGCGATTTGCCGCCGGCCTTGAGATTTGGAGGATTTTAGAGACATGCAAAATTCAACCACACAGCCTGCCGACACATTGCGTCAACCCGCCTGCCGTCATCTCCTTTCCAAGGGCATGTACGTAACCGGCACGCTCGATCCTGAGGTCGACAGCGGCACGATGGGCGACGGCTACTGCTGGTGCGCCAAGACCCAGCGTCAGCTCGGGCCCGACAACGCCTTCGTCGACCGCGCAAGCTGCGTCCCCGGAAGAAGCTGCTACCTTGAGCGGTAAGCCGGTTGTCCGTGGTCCGTTGACATTGATCGTGGCTGGGGCAGAGTTGGCCGCACTTGGCTAAGCACTTCAAACGTGTTGCCGGCCAGCGATGCCCCGGTGGTGCCGCGACATAGCCGATTCTTAATCTGCAATCGCGTTCGACCAGTTTGACAAAAACGACGGATCGAGATTGACGCAATCCGCTCCACGTAGAACAATTAGGATATGAGCAGCGAAGCCAGGTCGACAGCCGACGCAGATACCGACGCGCTCATGGAGCACGTCATTCACGGCACCCCGCTACCTCTCGATGTGTATCAGCGCATCCAAGAGCGCGGAGATAAATTGACGGAAGAAATTCGTCAGCAGTACGGCGTCAGAGAAATCGCCGTCGATCTGATTCGCGAGATTCGCGACGGCGAATGAAGTACGTCCTTGATTCGTCTGTCGCGTTGAAATGGGCGATCCTGGAGCCAGACACTGCGAAAGCGATGCAACTGTGCGCTGATTACCGCAGTGGCGTTCATGAGTTGATTGCCCCCGAGTTTTTTTCTATCGAAACTGCTCACTCGCTTACGCGGGCCGAGAGGCAGTGGCCTATCCCGCTGGGGCGCGGTTGGGGCCTCTGGCAAAAAATCACGTCGGATTGCCCATCGTTGCTCCCCCATGGCAACCGCTCATGCCACGTGCTTTCGAACTTTCCTCAAAGATGCGTATTGGCGTGTATGACTGCGTTTACGTGGCCCTCGCCGAACAGGAACAATGTCGAGTGGTGACCGCGGACCAACGGTTACTCAACACCTTTCCAGCACAAACGGTTTCTCTCGCGTCCGTTCCTTGAGTCCTCGTGCTCCCCAGTGACGTGATGAATAAGGCGAATCCGACGCACTTCATGCGAAGCTTCGCGGTGCTGGCCTTGATTTTAGCGTGCGAAATGCTTGAGTCGCCGTCGCCCATCGCCGATGCGCAGGCCCAATCGCCACCGATCGAGCCGTCGGTGCCGTCGAATCGAGAGAGCAGTAAAGAGGTGGCCGCGAAGGCCGATGGCGCCGATGATAATGATGTTGAGGATCCGGAATTGGTTGCCTTGACTTGGCAATACGGTCCTGGCGAATTAACGCCGTTGGTCATGGTCTTCCGGTGGCCGGGGCCGCTCAAGACGGGACTCTCGACGGCGCTGGTGCTGGATGGACGCCGCACACAGTCTGGGGGAACGTGGGCGCCGTTTGACGCCAACGGCTTGACGAAAACCGCTTGCGCTCCTTTGCAAAGCGCTTTGGCGAAGTGGCCCGATTCGATTGTCATCGACGCCAGGGTGCCCTTGGAAGATCCACAGATCATCAAGACGATCACCGCAATTCCCGATGGCGCCGTGGAAGTCGCGCCTGGCGTCCGTTGGTACATCGACCCGAACCGGGGCATCGAGTTCGAACGCGGCGAACAACGGCGCACTGGCTTGAAGGCCGCCGTGTTTGAGGTCGAAGATGAGACGTTCGAGAACCTCGTGACGTACCAGTCGGCGGTATGGCTCCGTGGAAAGGAACAGCCATTGCCCGGTGCGTACGCGACTATTATTCAACCGCGGCCGGGCGTGCTAGCGACAATCCGCGTGAGCAAGCCTCTCGACGACGTGACCATGATCGAGAGAGTCGAGTTCACGCGGCAGCGATTCAAAGTTCAACGTTTCGATGAAGTGAAGCTTCGCACCGACCTGCTTCTGCCTGATGACGGCGACCACGTCGGTGACGACGAGCAACAGAAGAAAACCAAACGACGGCAAAAACGCGATTGACGCGACCGCCTTGGGGTCGAAAAATTGAACTATGAGCACTCTGCCGGCAACTCACTGTTAGGATACGGCCTCGGCCTTCGGTCTGCGCATCGTTTGAACGGAGGGCCGGCTGAGATATACTGAAGGTCTGCTCCCGCCGACCGTTTTCCTCGCCTTTGGGTCGCCTGATGTTCGATCGTCTTGTCTTCAGCTTGCTGCTCATTTTGATTTCGGCCCCCGGCATCCAGTTGACGGCCGCCGCCCCGCCGGACTTTCAGCGCGACGTGGAGCCGATCTTCGCGGAACATTGCGCCCAATGTCACGGCGTCGATGCGAAGGAGCGAAAGAGTG
Source organism: Pirellulales bacterium (assembly GCA_035694685.1). Classification (GTDB taxonomy): domain Bacteria; phylum Planctomycetota; class Planctomycetia; order Pirellulales; family JAICIG01; genus DASSFG01. The sequence goes on along the minus strand of DASSFG010000843.1, from coordinate 6,295 downwards.
GTTTGCGGCTCGACCTGCGTGAAAACGCTCTCAAAGGCGGCGACTCGGGCATGGCGGCCCTCGTGCCTGGTCAGCCGGAGCAAAGCGAACTCGTCCGCCGCATTTCGTCGCAGGACGCCGACGAACTGATGCCGCCGCCCAACTTTAACAAGCCGCTCTCGGCAAAGGAGATCGAAATCCTCACGCAGTGGGTCCGCGACGGCGCCAAGTATGAATCGCACTGGGCCTTTACGGCGCCGCAAAAAGCGCCGCTGCCCGACGTGGGCGCGGCGCACCCGCTGGATGCCTTCGTCGTGGCGCGGCTGAAGGAACGGGGACTAACGCTTTCGCCGGAGGCCAACCGCGCGGCCCTTTGCCGCCGGTTGTACCTCGACCTGATCGGCTTGCCGCCGTCGCCCGCTGAGTTGACCGCTTTCGAGCAGCAAGGGTTCGAGGCCACCGTCGATACGTTGCTCGCCAGCGAGCGGTTCGGCGAGAAGTGGGCCCGGCACTGGCTCGACGTGGCCCGTTATTCCGATACCAACGGCTACGAGAAGGACATGCCGCGCGAACAATGGAAGTGGCGCGACTGGGTCGTCGAGGCACTCAATCGCGACCTGCCCTACGATCAGTTCGTTGTCGAGCAGCTCGCAGGCGATCTCTTGCCCGGCGCCACCCAGCAACAGATCATTGCCACCGGCTTCTTGCGGAACAGCATGATCAACGAAGAGGGGGCAATCGTGCCCGAGCAGTTCCGCATGGTCGAAATGTTCGATCGTCTCGACTGCCTGGGCAAAGCCGTGTTGGGATTGACCACGCAATGCGCCCAGTGCCACTCGCACAAGTTCGACCCGCTCACGCACAAAGAGTACTACGGCATGTTCGCCTTCCTGAACACCTCTTACGAGGCGCAGTCGTGGGTCTACACGCCCGAACAGGAGCGGCAAATCGCCGAGATCGAGCGTGGCATTCATGAAGCGGAAGAGCGGCTCAAGGCAGCCCGGCCTCAGTGGCAGCAAGAGCTGGCTGCCTGGGAACAGTCGCTGGATGAGAAGCAGCCGGACTGGGCGCCTCTCGTGGCGACGGAGCTTGGCTCCATCAGCGGCCTGAATCATCCCACTCAGGAAGCCGACCTTTCGCTCTTGATGGAGGGGCACCCGAGCAGCGACGTGTTTATGATTGCGTCGCCCGTGCTCGACGGCCTGACGGGCCTGCGCATCGAAGCGCTGAACCATCGCGACCTGCCGCACAATGGTCCGGGCCGCAGTCGGCTGGGTACGTGGGTGATGAACGAACTGGAAGTGTTCGTCAAAAAGCCCGACGGCAAAGACTGGGAGAAACAAAAGCTGGTCAACGCCACGGCAGATTTCTCGGAACCCGATAAAAAACAGCCCGACGGCAAAAAGGCCAGCGGCCCCGTCGCCTACCTGATCGACGGTACGGACGATACCTCGTGGACGACCGATCGCGGCATAGGGCGGCGCAATCAGCCGTCGGCGGCGGTGGTGCAGTTTGAGCAACCGCTGCAACAACCCGCCGGAACTCAACTGAAAATCGCTTGGCGGATGGGCGACATGCTTGGTTGTTGCCGTTTCAGCGTCACTCGGCAGCCTGCACCGGCGGCGCCGCCGGTAGATCACGCCGCCATGCTGGCCCTGGCCATGCCCAGCGCCTCGCGAACCGCTGTTGAGCAAGACGCGGTTTTTGCTGCCTGGCGCCGCAGTCTGGCTGACGCCAAACCGACGAACGACGAAATCGACGCGCTGTGGAGCAAGTTTCCGCAGGCGGCGACTTCGATTCTGCACCTGGCCGAGCAAGAGCCGGGCAAACGCCGCAAGACCTATCTGTTAGACCGCGGTAACTGGGACCAGCCGCTGGAGGCCGTCGAGCCGCACACACCTGCGGCTTTTCATCCGTTTAAAGCGGAGTGGCCGCTCGACCGCGTGGGCTTTGCACGTTGGCTCACCGAGCGTAGCTCGCCGTTGGCGGCGCGGGTGGCCGTCAACCGCGCCTGGCAGGCCATCTTTGGAACGGGCCTCGTGGAAACGGCCGAAGATTTTGGCACGCGGGCACCCGTGCCCGAGTACCGCGAACTGCTCGATTGGCTGGCCGTCGACTTCATGGACAACGGTTGGAGTCAGAAGCGTCTGATTCGTACGATCGTGACCAGTGCCATCTATCGGCAGTCGTCGCAAGCGTCGCCCGAACTGTTGGCCAGCGACCCGCGCAACCAATGGCTCGCGCGAGGCCCGCGATTTCGGGCCGACGCGGAGGTGGTTCGCGACATCGCCCTGTGTGCTTCAGGGCTGATCACGCACAAGCTGGGCGGGCCGAGCATCATCCCGCCCGTGCCGCAAAACGTGCTCGATTATAATTTCACCTATCCCGCCTATTGGAAACCCGCCGAAGGCGCCGAGCGTTATCGCCGCACGCTGTATGGCTTTCGCAAGCGTTCGATGCCCGACCCGGTGATGTCGAACTTCGACGCGCCGAACGCCGACTTTGCCTGTGCTCGTCGCGTGCGGTCAAACACGCCGCTGGCGGCGCTGACGGCGCTCAACGAGTCGATCTTTGTCGAGGCCGCCCGCGCCTTGGCCTTGCGCGTGTTGCGCGAAGGCGGGGCCGATGACCTGCAGCGGGCCGATTATGCATTTTGTCTCTGCACATCTCGTCGTCCAACCGAGGCCGAACGCGAGATCGTGCTGAACTTGTTGCAATCGCGCAGAAAGCGGCTGGCCGAGGGCTGGTTGAATCCGCGAGACATCGTCACGGGCGATCCGGGCAAGCTGCCCGAGCTTCCTGCTGGTGCCACGCCGCAAGACGCCGCAGCCTGGATGTTGACGGCGCGGGTACTGTTGAATCTCGATGAAACGATCACGAAACGGTAGTAGGGAAGGCATCAGGCATCAGGCGTCAGGCGTCAGGCGTCAGAAATGTGGAAGATAAATGATGACAAAACCGTTCGTTTAACCGGCCGCCAACGGCGCCCGCGGGCGCTGCCGTGCCAGAAGATTTAGTATTTAGTAAACGAGGAACTGGAATGACAATGGATATCCATCGCGACTTTCGCCGACTTCGTGCCCGGTATCTCAGCCGGCGGTGGTTTTTGCGCGATTGCGGCATGGGGTTGGCCGGCATCGCCGCCCATTCGCTGCTGGCTGGCGACGCGAATGCCACAGGGGCTTCGCCTGAAAACTCGCTCGCGCCTCGGCCGCCCCATTTTTCGGCCAAGGCCAAACGCGTGATTTACATGTTCCAGGCCGGCGCTCCGAGCCATTTAGAGCTGTTTGACAATAAGCCCGAACTGGCGAAACACGACGGACAGCTTCCGCCGGCGGAACTGCTCAAGGGATATCGTGCGGCGTTCATCAACCCGAACTCTGCCTTGCTCGGCCCCAAGTTCAAGTTTGCCAAACACGGCCAATGCGGCATGGAACTGAGCGAGGTGCTGCCGCACACGGCCAAGATCGCCGACGACCTCTGTTTGATCCGCACCATGCAGACGGAAGCCGTCAATCATGCGCCGGCCCAAATCATGATGAATTCGGGCTCGCAGCAGTTTGGCCGCCCGAGCTTCGGCTCGTGGACGCTTTATGGGTTAGGCAGCGAGTCGGCCGATCTGCCGGGCTTTGTCGTGCTCACCAGCGCCAAAGGCACGAGCGGCGGTGCTAGCAACTACGGTTGCGGGTTCTTGCCGACGATTTATGGCGGCACGCCGTTTCGCAGCGCCGGCGACCCGGTGTTGTATCTTTCGAACCCTGCCGGCATCGACGCCGAGACGGCGAGGGCCTCGCTCGACGCCTTGAATCGCCTGAACGAACAATCGTTGGCCGCCGACCTTGATCCGGAGATCGCCGCGCGGATCCAAAGCTACGAAATGGCTTACCGCCTGCAAACGAGCGCTCCGGAGCTGATGGATCTCAGCCGCGAGCGCAAGGAGACGCTCGATCGTTACGGCATCAAGTCGCCCACTGATGCCAGCTTTGCGCGCAACTGCCTGCTGGCACGTCGGCTGGTCGAGCGCGGGGTGCGCTTCGTGCAGCTCTTCCATGAAGCCTGGGACCAGCACGGCAATTTGACCAACGGCGTGAAGCAAAATGCGCTCGACACCGATCAGGCCAGTGCCGCCCTGGTGGGCGACCTGAAAGAGCGCGGACTGCTCGACGACACGCTGGTCATCTGGGGCGGAGAGTTCGGACGGACTCCTATGGTGCAGGGCGGCAACGATGGCCGCGACCACCACAACCGCTCGTTCAGTCTCTGGCTGGCGGGCGGCGGAGTGAAGGCCGGCTATACCCACGGCCAGACCGACGAGCTCGGCTTCAACGCCGCCGTCGATCCCGTTCACGTCCACGATCTGCACGCGACGTTGTTGCAGCTTTTGGGTTTCGACCATACTCGGCTGACGTACCGTTTTCAGGGCCGCGACTACCGTCTCACCGACGTTCACGGGCGGATTGTCAACGAGATTTTGGCGTAGCGCCGCGTTACAATTACAGGCGGACTGACCTAAGGAGCTTGTCATGCGTCTTCGTTTCGTGTCTGGCCTGCGTTTTGTTGTCGCCTTCCTCGCCGCCCTGGCCCTGCTGGGCTCCGCCTCGCAGCAACTCGCGGCCAAGGCCCGCAGCGAGAAAAAGCAGCGCAGTTTCAAAACGGCGGCGCCGCCCAAGTTCAAAGAAGACGAAGTTTCGACCTTCTATGATGACGCCTTGCAGAAGCTCGGACCCGGTCAACCAGGTGCCGTCGTCGCGGCGGCAATTCCACAAGGCGGGGCGCCCTCGGAAGATTCCGACGGGGGCGGCGCCAAGAGCGACTCAGCCTGGTCGAAATTGATCGGGGCCTCGACGATCGAAGACGAGATCAAGGCCCAGGCCAGCCCGTTGGCTGAAGTGACCAAAACGCCCAGCGTGTTTAAAGGCGGCGGCAATCAACCCGCCCGGATGCACTTCACCGAAGTCGCCATGCTGTTCGGCATCATCGCTCAATACGACGGCGACGTGCGCTGGAAGAAAGACGCACTTGGCCTGCGCGACATCTACAAGCGGGCCGGTGGCAATTGCAAAGTGGGCACCGATAACTCTTACAAAGAGGCCAAGCAGCGGAGCGACGACCTGGGGCAGTTGATCATGGGCGGCAAGGTGGAGGCGCCCAAGCACGACCCTGACGCCAAGTGGGCCGACGTTGCCAGTCGCCCCCCCTTGATGATGCGCATGGGCAAGGAAGGGTATGATCCCAAGATCAAAGCCTGGACGAGCGATAAAGGCGAATTCTCCAAGAACCGTAACGCGCTGTTGGAAGAAGCGCAGATCGTGGCCGTGATCGCGCACCTGATTCAGGATCCGAGCTACGAATTCGCCGACGACGAAGGGTACTTGGAATTCGCCAAAACTCTGGAGAAATCGGCAATTGAGATCGCCGAGGCCGTTAAGGGCGACAGTCTGGAGCGCGCCCAAACCGCCGCCGGTCAGCTCAACAAAGCCTGCAGCGCTTGCCACGAGGGCTATCGCAGCGGCGGCTGAAGCGACGCCTTCCCGAGCAGCCCCGCCACCATCCATTTTGCATTTTTGCGGGGGAATCCGACTGCACTTGCCTTGTCAGTCAGTTTGTGAGTAAAGGGGTAGCCCTATCTCCAAGGATTCACGACCTCGCTTTTGAGAGGTTTGCAATGGATTGCCATCGCCCCATTCCGGATAATGTTGCAATTCAGTCACCATGCGAAGCCTCTTGGACAACGATGCCCGGAACGGACACGGTGCGGCATTGCCACCGCTGTGACCGCCACGTCTACAATGTTTCAGGCATGACCGCCACGCAGGCCGAGCACTTCCTCCGTCGCCAGCAAGGCCGCGTCTGTGTGCGTCTGCTGCGTCGCCGCGACGGAAGGCTGCTCACGCGCGACGGCATGGTCGGCCGCCGCGGTTTTTTGCGGTGTGTGTACTACGTGTTGGCAGCGGTCTTGGCGATGGCGGGTTTACCTTCCTGCGTCGTGCAAAGCATGGGAGCGATCGACGTTGAGCGAAAGCCAAACGGCGCGCAGCCGCCGGATCCCGACAATAGCGAAGAAGGTCAGAAGTCGCCGAGAACACCATCGCACGGGCGATGATTGGTCGGGTTACTTATTACGAGCGGCGGAATTTTTCTTCGCTTTCCGGCGCCCAGGCGTCGTATCGCGGATTGTTTCGGTTGAGAGTACAAGCGGCGGCTGACGGCGGCTGCCGTTGTTCTTAATTACGACCGTCGCCGACGCTTGCCCGCACCATTTCCGGCAACTTTGAATTCGATATCGGTAACGAGCAACAGATCCACGATGTTGGCG